>NZ_PCPP01000006.1:0-50935 GCF_002979755.1 Chryseobacterium culicis
CATTTATAATTTATAATTCCTTTCCCTCTTCTCCCCTAGCCCTGATAGAAATGGTTACCCCGCAGCTTGGGTTGGAGCGTGGGTGGGTCTGAGCGTGGGAGCGTGCAGGCGCGAGGAGTAGAAATGGATAGCAGGAAATAGCTCCTGAGAAATAAATGCCCATTTTCTATAGACAGTCATAAATAATAAAGGGGGTACATTATATAATATATAAGAGGAAACTGCATTAGTAAAAACTGTTTGTGCCTCATGATTCACCTTTTCAACTGTAACAATAGATGTAATAATGATAAAAAAGAGTCAACACTTTTTTTTGATTCCTTACATTTGTAGTGCATTCCGGTTTCTAAGGAATGAAATGAGTTTTATATATGACAGACAGACAACATAAGGAAACGGTACATACGGATAAAAACCAATACGAATATATTACGGTAACACATGACGAGAATAACGTCAGAATCTATACTTTGAAAAATGGATTAAAGGTTTTTCTTGCTCAAAATTTTGATGCTCCAAGGATACAGACCTTCATTCCCGTAAGGACAGGAAGCAATAATGATCCGGCTGATAATACAGGGCTTGCTCATTATCTAGAGCATATGATGTTTAAAGGAACTTCTCGTATTGGAACTCAGAACTGGGAAAAGGAAAAGGAACTTCTCGACCAGATCTCGGCATTGTATGAAGCGCATAAAGCAGAACAGCATCCTGAAAAGAAAAAGGAAATCTATAAAAAGATTGATGAAGTTTCTCAGGAAGCCAGTCAATATGCCATTGCCAATGAATATGACAAAGCGATTTCTTCTCTGGGAGCGAGTGGAACCAATGCCCACACCTGGTTTGATGAAACGGTATACAAAAATAATATTCCGAACAACGAGCTTGAAAAATGGCTGAAAATAGAAAAGGAAAGGTTTTCTGAAATTGTACTTCGTCTTTTCCATACCGAGCTGGAATCCGTATATGAGGAGTTTAACAGGGCGCAGGACAATGATACAAGACTTGTGAGTTCCGAACTGATGGATGCTCTTTTTCCTACTCATCCTAATGGGCAGCAAACGACACTGGGAAGGCCGGAGCATTTAAAAAATCCTTCAATGAAGGCTATTCACAAATATTTCGATGAATATTATGTTCCTAATAATTATGCCATGGTATTGGTTGGGGATCTTGATTTTGATAAGACCATTCAGTTAATCGATCACTATTTCGGCACATTACCTTATAAGGAACTTCCTAAGAAGACTCCAATTATTGAACAACCTATTACAAAAGTTGTAACAAGAACAGTGAAAAGCCCTACTACTCCACGCACTCAGCTGGCATGGAGAACAGAAAGCTATGGAACAAGAGAAGCTATGCTGGTGGATGTAATAGCGAATATACTCAGCAACAGAGGGGAAGCCGGATTACTGGATCTGCATATTAATCAGACTCAGAAAATGCTTTGGGCTCAGGCTTTTTCTGTGGGGTTAAGACAGTATGGATATTTTTCCATCGTTGCTGTTCCTAAGGAAACACAAACTCTGGAGGAAGCAAAGAATATGGTACTGGACGAAATTGAACTGATCAAGAAAGGAGATTTTCCGGATTGGATGCTTCCCGCCATCATTAATGATTTCAAACTTCAGAGAATGAAAGGCCTTGAAACAGCTGAAGGTCTTGCTACCACGCTATATGATTCTTATATAAAAGGAAGAACCTGGGAAGAAGAACTGAATGAAATGGATGAGTATGCTTCTTTCACTAAAGAAGATATTGTGAATTTTGCCCATGATTTTTTCAAAGAAAACTATGTGGTTATCAATAAAGAAAAAGGGGTAAATGACAAATTGATCAGGGTTGACAACCCGGGAATCACTCCTGTTAAAATTAACCGTGATACACAATCTGAATTTTTAAAAGATATTTTAGCGGATAAAACCGAGGATATTAAACCTGAGTTTATCGATTATCAGAAAGAAATTATCACAGATCAGCGTAACGGAAAGAAACTAAGCTTCGTAAAGAATAAGTATAACGATATTGCCCAGCTGCATTTTATTTTTCCTTTGGGAAGTGATAATGACAGGGATCTAGGAATTTCCACTCAGCTTCTGCAGTATTTGGGAACAGATACCCATTCACCGGAAGATTTGAAAAAGGAATTTTTCAAAATCGGAATCAGCAATGATTTTAAAACAACAAACAACCAGCTGATTATATCTCTAAGCGGACTGGAAGAAAATATAGAAAAAGGAATTGCTCTTTTACAGCATTGGATGCAGGATGTAAAACCTGATCAGGAAATCTACAATCAGTTTGTGGGTACAGTATTGGAAAACCGTCAGGCTATCAAGAAAGATAAAAACCGTATTATAACTGCTTTAAACAATTACACAAAACTGGGCAGCAACTCACGTTTTACGGATGTCATTTCCAGGGAAGAGCTTGAAAGCAGCAATTCTGAAGTATTCACAGACAGAATGAAAAAGCTTTTCAAATATCCTTACCAGGTATTTTTCTACGGTAAAAATTTTGAAAACTTCAAAGAATATATCGGCCAGTATATAGAAACTGAGAGCCTTCAGATACCCGAAGCCAAGCAATATCCGGAACCTGCAACGGGAGGACATGTCAATTTCATCAACTATGATATGGTTCAGATGGAAATGAGCAAGATTGGTAAAGGAAACGAAGTGAACCCACTTCATTTTGGAAAGATCAATGTTTTCAATGAATATTTTGGAAGAGGATTATCTTCGATTGTTTTCCAGGAAATGCGTGAAAGTAAAAGTCTTGCCTATTCAGCCTATGTTTCTTACGCAGCCAACTCTGAGCTGAAGCACCCTGACTATGTAACCACTTATATCGGAACACAGCCTGACAAACTAATGATTGCAGTGGATACCCTGAACGAACTGATGAACGAACTTCCCGAAGTACCTATTCAGTTTGAGAATGCCAGAAATGCAGCGCTGAAGCAGATTGCTTCAACAAGGGTTACCCGAAATAATATATTTTTTAATACCTTAAGACTGCAGAAGCTCAATATTCATCATGATTTCAGAAAGAATATTTATGAACAGATCCAGAGCCTGGAGTTTGAAGGTATCAAACAGTTTTATCAGACAGAAGTCCAATCAATACATTTTAATACAGCCATTATCGGTAAAAAAGAGAATCTTGATATGGAAGCTGTCAATAAAATGGGAACATTTAAAGAAGTAAGCCTGAAAGATATTTTCGGACATTAAAAAAACAAACCGCCTGATAGTGTTATCAGGCGGTTTATTTTTTATAAATGATGAATGATAATTTATAATTCATCATTTCTCATTCTTTTACGTCATCATACAATCTCCGTCTCCATCCTGATAGTTTGGGTTAAAATTATCGGGAAGTAATTTCAGAAGATTTTTATGAAACAGATACGCTCTTGTGAAATCACGTTCGTAGATAGGGGAAAGCCCTTTTGATTGTTGTATTTCCTTGTTCAAAACAGTTTGATAAGAGGTAAAACCTTTCACTTTGTGGGTAACAATAAAGTAATTTAAAAACCGGACAACCTCATCTGCATCACCATTCGGAAAAAAGTAAGGAATTTTAAGATATCCATCACGAAGCTGCAACAAGAGACAGGCTTTAATTTTCTGATCCTGATCGAAAATTTTAATCCAGAAATATTTAAATGTATCGGCAAAACTGGAAAAAAGGTATTTTTCATCTTTTTCACCCTCCAAAACCCAGGGATGATTGATAAAAGTATTGATTTCATCTGCATCACGTCTCCCAGAAAATCCATTGATAAAATCTGCACTTTCTTTGTCAATCTGATCCAGAACTTCATATTTGAAGTTGGGTTTTGACACAATCAGGTTCTTTATTGAAATAAGTCCGTTGGCCGTAGCATCAAGGATTTGAAAAATAGGTTTCAATGACTGGGTTTCCGGTTTTTTCTCCGGAATCATTTTAGCAGCATCGGTTCTGAAGTAATACCGCTTTCCTTCTTTTGGGAAAACGTATTCAAAAACGCCCATTATATTGTAAAGCGCTTCTGCTTCTTTGGTAAATTCTGTAATGGCAATTCTCCCTTCGTATTCTTCAAAAACTTTTTTAAGCAATGCTTTTGCCGGTCTTTTTTTTCTGTACTCGGGGTTTGCATACAACGTACTGAGCCACGCATATCGGATTTCTTTTCGATCAATGATAAAAGAATCCGGAAAACAGCCTACATAACCGATAAGTTTTTCTTCATAAAAAGCAAGAATAAGAAGTGTATCCTCGTCTGATGCCTTTGGATTCTGAATATGAGACTGGGCACGATGCTTTGTAATGGGAAGAAAATCATATTGCTGAAAATCTCCGGTTGATATAAAATCTTCCAGTTCTTTTCTGTTATATGTTTTCAGGGTTATCATTTTCTTATAATCATGTTTTTATTGATGAGCTTTTTCAGTCGGAAATAAGCCATTTCCTTTTTTAATATCTGTGCTCCGCTCTCTCCCATTTCCATTGGAATTCTCTGAAAATTTCTTTTTATACTGTCTAGTTTTATCCCAGCACATCCAAAGCTGCAGTAGATTTCCTCATTTTTATAGAGCTCATCAAAAAAGTCTTTCTTTACTTCAAAATCGGTAAACGGAAAGGCGAAACTTTCGTACAGGAAGCCATTTTCTTTTAAATAAGCAAAAGTCTTATCCGTTGTTTCCATCTGTTCTTTCAGAGATAAATCTCCATATTTCGGATGATCCCAGCTGTGCGAAGAAATTCCGAAGCCTTTACGGGTAAGTTCTTTTAATTCTGCTGTGGTTAAATAAGGCTTATATTCTTGGGAATATGCTTTAAAATCTATTTCAAATTTTTCTGCAAGCTGATCCAGAATATCTTTTTCCTGATAATTTATAGATAAAATTTTCTTTTGTAAAATGCTCCTGTCTGCGTTTTTCAGCGAAAAGATAAAATAAATTTCAGGATCTATGGTTTTTATTTTTTCAGCAGCATCCGCAAGCAAACTTGCCTTGCATCTGAACATCATCTCTTTATTGTCTATGAAAGCAGGATTGATAAAATTACAGGCATAAATTCCTTTACGCTCCAACACAGGCACCGCTACATCATAAAACTCTCTGAAGCCATCATCAAAAGTGAGCAAAGCAATCTTTTTTGCGGGTTTAAAATTTCCAGCTTTATATTCCTTGAATTCCTGCCAGTCGACAAACTGAAAATTCTTTGCCATATGATCCAGATCTTCTTCAAACTGTCTGGTATTCTTATAGCGGATCACATGTTTTAAATGAGGAAGTTCTTTGTCGGAAACACTGTGATAAAGTGGCAGACAGTAATCCAGCGGAAAAGATTTCCCGATATTTTCAGATTCGAAGGCTGCCAGTACATTGATGATCCTGTCTTTCATCTTATTTAAAATAAAAAAGAATCTATTTAAAACTCGGTTTAAATAGATTCTTAAAGATATAACTTTTAAAAATTATTTTATAATCTTCATTTCATCAACAAGCCACTTTGAGTCAGCGAACTTTTCGATGATGAAAAGGATATATTTCGTGTCTACCATGATGTTTCTGCTGAAACGAGGATCATAGTTGATATCACTCATTGTTCCTTCCCACTGTCTGTCGAAATTCAATCCAACAAGGTTTCCGTTGGCATCAAGAGCAGGGCTTCCTGAGTTTCCTCCGGTTGTGTGGTTGGTAGCAGTAAATCCTACAGGAACATCACCTGTTTTATCTTTATAGCTTCCGAAATCTTTTTTGTTGTAAAGATCAATCAGTTTCTTTGGAACATCAAATTCATAATCTCCAGGAACATATTTTTCCATTACTCCGGCAAGGTGAGTCTGGTATCCGTAAGAAACCGCATCTCTAGGAGTAGAACCTTTTACTTTACCATACGTTACACGAAGCGTAGAGTTCGCATCCGGGAAGAACTTTCTGTCTTTATCCGTCTGCATCTGCTGTGCCATGAACTTCTTCTGTAAAGCATCAATTTTTGCCTGAAGTGAAGTATACTGTGGATCAGCAGTTTTCATATAGGTTTCTCTCATAGAAACATACAGCTGATAAATAGGATCTTTCTTTAACGTTTTGATCAGTTTATCCTGATTAGAAAATGCTTTCTCAATATCTGCAGTCAATGCTCCTCCGTTTACCACAGTTCTTCCTGTGATAATAGAGTTTTTAGACATATCTTCCACTACTGGAATATTAGCATTCTCATCTTTATATTTATTGAATCCTGCTGGTAAAAACTGTGGTGCAGTTTTATTAACATATAAAGCCAATAACTTTGCGGTTACTTTAGCATCAAGCTCTGCACTGTAATCCTTATAGAAAGAAGTTAATTTTGATTTTAACTTTGAAAGTTCCTTCTCATCCATTCTTCCGGCTTCTACAGAAGCTACAAAATCATAATAATCACCGGCAAGTTTCAAAGTCTCTGCATTTCTGATTACTTCTGTATAATACGCATTGTTTAATGCATAAGGAGCCTGATCATTGTAAAGTTTATTCAACTGATCCAAAGTAGTCTTGATCTCCGGGTTTTTAGCCACCAAAGAACCTTCATACATTACTTTCTTTTCTACAGCATTGGATTTTTTCAATCCTTCTACTTCACCAATCCACTTTTTCCAGTAGTTAGCTACTGAAGCATATTTTGAAGCATATTTAATACGTGTTTCATTGTCAACACGCATCTTTTCGTCCAATGTTTTCAACGCAACATCACGTACCGCAATTCTTGCAGGATCAATATCCTTCATGATTTTCTCAACACCAACTGCAGGAAGATATTCTGTAGTTCTTCCCGGGAATCCGAATACAAAAGTAAAATCGTTCTCGTTTTTATCTTTTATAGAAACCGGTAAGTAGTGTTTAGGAACGTAAGGCACGTTATCTTTTGAATATTCTGCAGGTCGGTTATTCTTATCTGCATAGATTCTGAACATAGAGAAATCTCCGGTGTGTCTAGGCCAAACCCAGTTGTCTGTATCACTCCCGAATTTCCCGATGCTTTGAGGCGGTGCTCCTACAAGACGGATATCTTTATACGTTTCGATGGTATAAGCATAGTATTTGTTTCCATAATACATAGGTTTTACCATGATCGACTGGTAAGATTCAATTTTCTGAGAGTTTTTGTACACCTCAATATTGTTGTTGATCTTTTTAGTCAGTTCAGGCTCTGTAAGATTATCTGTTCCTTCTAAAATATGATCAGTAACTTCTTTTATATCTACAATAAAATCCACTTTTACTCCCGGATTAGGAAGCTCTCCTTCTGTATTTTTTGCCCAGAATCCATTCGAAAGAAGGTCATTCTGAACTGTAGAATGTGCCTGAATCTGCCCAAAACCACAGTGATGGTTCGTTAAAAGCAATCCTTTAGGCGAAATAATTTCTGCAGTACATCCGCCGTTAAACTGTACAACCGCATCCTTAATGCTTGGCTTCTGAGGATTGAAAATATCTTTTGCAGAAATCTTCATTCCTAAATCCTTCATTTCCTTTTCATTCAGCTCTGTAGGAATCCACATTCCTCCATATTGTTGCGCAAATGCCATTGCAGCCGGCAAAAGAAATACAGATAAAAGTATCTTTTTTGTCATAATCAAAATTTTGCCCCAATTTACGAAGAAAAATAAGAATAGACTTTATAAAACGGGCGGAAAAGTTGTTAAGAGTAGATTTTTGTAAAAAGTAAAATGTATTAATGAAGGAAAAGCAGAAAATTCATTTAATGTATAAAATAAACCAGAACCGTATACTGACAACTATCAACTATCAACCAGCAACATTAAACGTTAAACATTAAACTTTAAACATTAAGCTCCCACCTCCCTCTGGCTTAATTTTTGTTTATTGGAAGTAACTTTATTATTAAAAACATACTTAAATTATTTATTATGATGAAAAGCAAAATGCTCATGTTGGGAATGGTATCAACTCTATTTTTAGCTTCATGTACTAAAAAAGAAACCACTGAAACAACGGCTAACACAGATTCTGCAACAGCAGTTCAGCCTGTAGCTGCAGACAGCATCACTAAAGCAACGCCTACAGCTGCGGGTGACACCTCTGAAAATGCATTGGACTGGGCCGGTACGTATGAAGCAACTGTTCCATGTGCTGACTGTCCGGGAATCAAGACTTCTTTAACATTGAACAATGATAAAACATTCAGCATTACTGAAGAATATCTTGACAGAAATTCAAAGAACCAGGATAAAGGAACTTTTGCATGGGATGCTACAGGAAGTATGATTACGTTAAAAGGCAAATCAGCCAATTATAAATATAAGGTTGGAGAGAATATGCTGATCCAGCTGGATATGGAAGGAAAAGAGATTGACGGTCCCAACAAGGATCTTTACATTTTCAAGAAAAAATAAAAATAAAGGCTCAGGCCTTTATTTTTTTGCTTTTATCCGTTAAAACTGATAGGCTGAGATCTTGGGATCATCTATCAGCCGTTTGATGATTTCTTCATGATGAATATTTTTTCCTGTCAGTCTCCAGATAACGGTTAGATTTCCCGTTGAATATTGTTGTTTAAGCATCTGATATCTTAAATGATGGCCTTTGAAGATCGTCTCACAATACTGAATATCCTCCGCATTCGTTAAAGCAATCTTATATTCTCTTACTTTATTATAATTATCAATAAAGCTCTGAAGATAGGTTAAGGCACTCAGAACAATCAAAACCAAAGCAGTTCCCAACAATGCAATATAAACATAGCCGGAACCTACAGCCATTCCAATAGAAGCTGTGGCCCAAATGGTTGTTGCGGTAGTAATTCCTTCAATTTTATTATCTCCTTTAAAAATAACGCCTGCTCCCAGAAACCCGATTCCCGTAATGATATTGGCTGCAAGACGATCGGGATTGGCAACCCCTATTTTTATAGAAAGTATCGTAAACAGGCAGGCACCGAAACACACCAGAATAAAAGTTCTGAGACCGGCAGATTTATTACGGTATTCACGTTCAGCACCAATGAACAGTCCTAAAATAACAGAAATAAGGATAAGCAGCAATTCATTTTTAATAGCATAATGATCCTGAAGAAAATCCATTTTTTAAAATTTAAACTAAGAATAAATTTACAATAAATTACCATTAAGGAACTATTTTTGCTGCGCAGATTTTGTGTTGTCACCCCAAAAAATTTATTTCACGAAAAAACTTTTGTAATATTACATTTTAATAGTAACCATTCTCTTATATAAAAGAATTACCAAAGACAATCAACAAAGAGACTGTAATAGAAATACCCTATGAAAAACCTTATTTTCGCCTTGTTTACGATGCTATCCGGAATGACATTTTTCCAAGCTCAAAAAGTGTTTAATGAAAACTATTCTTTTAAAAGCGATGGATCAACGGTGGCTTTTGTACCTATTATCAACAATTTTGAAGACAATGATGTCATTACAAAGAAAATTTTAAAGGATACTCTTCAATTAAAATTTAATGATGTAGCCGTTTTGCGTGCTAATATGGATGCAAAAGTGATGGATATTTTAAAGAAAGTCGCTGAAAAAGATTATAAATCTAAAGAAGTAAAAATGTTTCCCAGTCTTACCACTATTATCAGTACTGAGGAAATGAATTATATTAAAGAAAAATTCGGTAGTGCGGATTTATTGCTGCTTCCGGTTGTGTTCAATGTTAACCAATCTATGGGAATGACTTTTGGAAATTCATTATTTAGGCTCTATGATCTTAATAACGGGGATTTTATTCAGCAGTTTTCAGAAAAAATCAATGTTAATATAGGAGATGCCGCAGGTTTCGCTATCATGACCGGTATGCTTATCAGCGGTGAAAAATCTCACCTGCTAAAAAATATCAAAAAATAATACTTATATAAAATTATGGATAAAGAAATTTCACACTTCTGGTTAGGATATTTTAAAAATGAAGAAGACTTTTATGCTTTTGTAGAAGAAGATGAAAATTATTATATAGAAGAAGAGAATGACGATCAGTATGTTTCCAAATTCGCGGAATCACAGAATATCAAGTGGTTTGACGATGACTTTATAGAATATGGTTTTGAGGATGAAAGCCTTAGTCTTTATGACAAATTTGCAGAATATTCTTATGCAGACCAATGGATTCCAATCTTAGAGAAAAAATTGAATGAACTCAGTCTGGATACGCCTATAAATGCGATCATTTTTGCTACAAGATTTGTTATTCCCAATCCTATTTCCGTAGAAAATGATGATTTTGCACTGCATTATGTAGGAGAAATAGAATACGATATTTAAATAATAGAGAAAAACGGATATACAAGCACTGGCAACAAATGATTTATGAAATCACTTGTTGCCATTTTTATAATATAAACAGCATGGAAATAATAAAGTGATTTCTTGAAAATAGGAGTAATTTAGCACCAATGAATTTATATTCTACTCTACAAATCGGGGATTATCATATTAATCACTGTGAAGATGATTTCCTCATCAAAAAAATCGGTTCAGATAAGATTGTATGTGCCATAATGGATGGCTGTTCTACTGCTATGGATAGTCATTTTGCTTCAACACTTGCTGGAAAAATTCTACGTAAAATCATTATTGAAGCTGGATACAAAGCATTATATAAAAAAGACAGCCAAGATAGTCTGGAAGAGGAACTCAGAGAAATCATAAGAGGATTATTCAAAGAACTTCTATTTGTTAAAAATCATCTGATGCTGGATGAAAAAGAGCTATTGACTACTCTTACTATCTTACTTTACGACAACACAACAGACAAAGGAATCATTTTAGCAATTGGTGATGGAGTTGTTTGTATCAATGGAAGTATTACAGAATTTGACCGTAATAATAAACCTGATTATTTGGCTTATCATCTTCATGAAAATTTTGAAGATTGGTATTCTGCTCAGTCTCAGAAAATATTTTTTGATCATTTAAAGGATGTTTCAATTGCGACTGATGGTATTTTAAGCTTTTCAAAAATTAAAAAGACAGACTCCGATGAAGAAATCAACTTTATGGAATATTTAATGATTGATCAGAAAAATAATGAAACGGAAGATATGCTCAACAGAAAACTTAAACAGCTGGAACATCATTATGGTGTAAAGCCAACAGATGATTTGGCTATCATTAGAATGATAAAATAAAATTATTCTAACAATCCAATTGACATTAAAATAAAACTTCCGTCCAAAAGACGGAAGTTTTTTATTTAAGGTTTGATTTACAGTATTGATTAATGAGCTTCCAGCCAGTTATCCCCTACTCCAATTTCTACCAATAGCGGAACCTGTGTTTTTAAGGCATTTTCCATTTCAGTTTTAATCAGTTTTGACGCTGATTCAATCTCATCCACCGGAGATTCAAATATCAATTCGTCATGTACCTGAAGCAGCATTTTTGTTTTTAGCTGTTGTTCTTCAAGTTCCCTGTCTATTTTAATCATGGCAAGCTTTACAACATCTGCGGCACTTCCCTGAACCGGAGCATTTACAGCATTTCTTTCTGCATGACCTCTTACCACAAAGTTGTTGGAATTGATATCTTTTAGGTGGCGTTTTCTTCCTAAAATAGTTTCTACATACCCTAACTGACGTGCTTTGTTCACCTGTTCTGCCATGTATTCCTTTAATTTCGGATAGGTTTCGAAATAGGCTTCAATCATCTGCTTGGCTTCAGTACGCGATAATCCGGTTTGTTCTGCCAGCGCAAAAGCTCCCTGTCCATAAATAATCCCAAAGTTTACGGTTTTAGCCTGGCTTCTCTGGGTTTTGGAAACTTCTTCCAATGGAATTTTAAATAGTTTCGCTGCCGTGGAAGCGTGAATATCTTCTCCATTCTGGAAGGCTTTGATCATATTGTCCTCTCCTGAAATTTCAGCAATCAAACGAAGTTCGATCTGAGAGTAATCGGCAGAAATAATTTTCTTTCCTTCTCCTGAAACAAAGGCTCCACGAATCTGCTGTCCTCTCACCGTTCGGATCGGAATATTTTGCAGGTTCGGGTTTACACTCGCCAAACGGCCTGTAGCAGCAGTGGTTTGTGAGAAATTGGTATGTACTCTGTTATCTTTTTTCTCAATCTGTGAAGGCAAAGCGTCTACATAGGTTGATTTGAGTTTCTGATACGTTCTGTATTCCAGAATATATTTGATGATCTCATGTTTTGAAGATAACTTTTGAAGAACATCTTCTGAGGTTGCATATTGTCCGGTTTTTGTTTTCTTAGCTTTTGGATCCAGCTGTAACTTTTCAAACAGAATCTCCCCCAACTGTTTAGGTGAATTCATATTGAATTCTTCTTCTGAAAGTTCAAAAATCTTCGCTTCCAGTTGTTTCAGATCATTTTCAAGGTCAACACTTTCCTGTGCCAGCCATTTTTCATCCAGAGAAATTCCTGCCAGTTCCATTTTTGCCAACACTTCCATCAAAGGCATTTCAATATTATAGAAAAGCTCTTCCAGGTTTTCTTTTTTCAGTTGTGGGGCAAAAAGCTCATACAACTGGAATGTTACGTCAGCATCTTCTGCGGCATAATCCGTCTGCGTTCTCACATCTGCATCTCTGAAACTACCTTGTTTTTTACCTTTTTTCCCAATGATCGTTTCAATAGATACCGGTTTATAGTTCAGGTATACTTCTGAAAGATAGTCCATGCCATGTCTTCCGTCTGGATTCAACAGATAATGGGCAATCATGGTATCAAACATAGCCCCTTTAACGGTGATGTCGTATTGTTGTAAAACTTTATAATCGTATTTAAGATTATGGGCAATTTTCAACAGGTCTTCTTTTTCAAAAAATGGTCTGAAAATCTCCAGCGTCTGCAAAACTTCTTCTCTGTTTTCAGAAAGAGGAATGTAATAGGCAAGTCCTTTTTTATAGGAGAAACTCATTCCTACCAATTCTGCTTCCAGTTCGTTTAATGAAGTCGTTTCTGTATCAAAGCAAACAACTTTTTGCTGCAGCAGGTTATCTACCAGTTTTTTCTGAGCTTTGGGATTATCTATAAACTGATAAAGATGATCGTTCAGTTCAATGGTAGATTTTGTGGAAGTAGCCTGTTCCAATTCTTCGAAATTGGCAAAAAGATCAAGCTGCATAGCCTGTCCTTTTACTTCTGCCACTGTAGGAGTCTGTTTATCTTTTGCTTCTGCTTCATTTACCGCTACGGTTTCTGTAGCAGCAGGAGCAAAGGCTCTATAAAGATTCTCATATAGTCTTCTGAATTCTATTTCATCAAAGACTTCTTTTACTTTTTCAAAATCCGGAGTTTCCAGGTCATATTGTTCCTGATGGAATTCTACGGGAGCATCACAGATAATGGTTGCCAGTTTTTTAGATAAAATACCACGCTCTGCTGAAGCTTCTACCTTTTCTTTCAGTTTTCCTTTCAGCTTATCTGTATTGGCCAGCAAAGTTTCGATATTTCCGAATTCTTTCAGGAATTTCATCGCCGTTTTCTCTCCTACTCCTTCCAGTCCCGGAATATTATCCGAAGAGTCACCCATCATAGCCAAGAAATCAATAACCTGCTTAGGATCTTCAATTTCATATTTAGCTTTTATCTCTTCAACACCAAGTATTTGGATTTCTCCGCCTTTATAACCAGGCTTATAAATTTTAATTTTATCTGTAACCAGTTGTCCAAAATCTTTATCTGGAGTTACCATAAATACAGTATATCCTTCTTTTTCAGCCTTGCATGCAATCGTTCCGATGACATCATCAGCTTCATATCCTTCAACTCCCAAACGGGGAACATGCATCGCTTCTAAAATTCGATGAATATATGGAACACCAATCTTGATAGCTTCAGGAGTTTCACTTCTGTTGGCCTTATAGTCTGCGTAATCGTTTGTTCGAACACTTGCCTGTCCTACATCAAAAACAACAGCTAAATGCGTTGGCTTTTCTTTTCTGATCAATTCAATCAATGAATTCATAAAACCAAAAATAGCAGTGGTTTCAATTCCTGAATTTGTAAATCGCTGGCTTTTATACATTGCGTGATAACCACGAAAGATCATCGCATAGGCATCGATGAGAAACAGCCTTTTATCTTGTGTTGCGTCCATATTTTGAATAATGAACAAATATAAGAAAATAGGAGTAAAAACTGGAAGTCTGTGGAAGGGTTTCGGGGTGAATTTCGTGAGTCGGGATATGGAATGCAGGGTATGATGATGCTTGTGAATTTTTTCTAAACTATTTATTTATAAATGTTTTTCTGTGACCGATAAAAACAAAAAACAGTATACCGATGGTATACTGTTCCTTTTTTTATTTAAGTTGATTGGATTATTTACCTGAAGAAGGCCATAGTCCTGCGTACTGAGAAGTACCGTAGTCGATAGTCTCAGCACTGATTACGAAACTGATCAGCATACTGTTACTGTCTATTGCATCGAAATCTACTTCGTGCTGGATTACATATCCATTCTCCCATTTCAAATTAATTAATGTTCCTTCTTCGTGAGATTTGTTGAAAGTGATTTCTCCTACTGTTGGCTTGTATTTACCGTTTAACAAGCTTTCAAGGATGTCTGACTTTTCAGTAGCTTCTACTGTAACCTTGATTAATGCGTTAGAAGGATCTGATGCTACACGTCCTGATACGTCTGTAGATCTTGATACACTGTAATTCATTTTTAACAGTTTCTGTCCTTCACCGTTGTTGAATTTTAAGATTCCTCTTGAGTTTCTTTCTGCCATGATTGTAAATTTTAATCGTTAGTAATAAATTGTAATTCAATAATTATATAACAAAGATAAAGCCCTTGGTTTTGAAAAAAAAGCAATTGAAGGGAAATCTGAAAAAGTGTCGTAATTATACGATTTGGTGTCGTAGTTCTACGATTTTATGTCGTAATTCTACGACATTAGATTTAAATAAAAACACAACACTCTATAAATAAATATTTTAAAAGCCATTAAAAATCATCAACAACTTATAAATTATTACACCATTAAGAGAAATAAAACGGACTGATTTTACTTATTTATATAAAAAAAGATCTTCTGAAGGTCTGGTTATTTTTTGTTGTTTCCGCTTGCTTTTTTTCTCAATTTTAGAAAGAGATTAAACTATTGATGAATCTCTTATACACACGTCATTTTCTTTTTTGGAAAATGGTTTCCGAAATGCTTTTAAACAAAAAAACAGAACAGTATACTCGGAAGAGTGTACTGTTCTGTACCAATTTTATTTTTACTAAGATGATGAATAGGCTTATTTACCTGCTGAAGGCCATAGCCCCGCGTACTGAGAAGTACCGTAGTCAATCGTTTCAGCACTGATGACGAAGCTTACCAGCATACTGTTGCTGTCTATTGCATCGAAATCTACTTCGTGCTGGATCACATATCCATTCTCCCATTTCAAATTAATTAATGTTCCTTCTTCATGAGATTTGTTGAAAGTGATTTCTCCTACTGTTGGCTTGTATTTACCATTTAACAAGCTTTCAAGGATGTCTGATTTTTCAGTAGCTTCTACTGTAACTTTGATCAGTGCGTTAGAAGGGTCTGATGCTACACGTCCTGAAACGTCTGTAGATCTTGAAACGCTGTAATTCATTTTTAACAGCTTCTGTCCTTCTCCGTTGTTGAATTTTAAGATTCCTCTTGAATTTCTTTCGGCCATGATTGTAAATTTTGATCGTTAATATTTTGTGATTCGGTGATTGTGTTTAGCAAATATAGATGCTCTTTTCTGCTAAAAAAAGCTTTTGAAGGGAAATCTGAAAATTTGTAGTAATTCTACGATTTCTTGTAGTAATTCTACGACAAAGGATTTAACGAACTTAGTTAAAACAGCATCAGCAAAGGGTTTTAACTGATTGAAAATTAACAAGAAAAACAATAATTTTACACCTCAGTGAGAAATATTAAGATTTCTTTAATATAAAGTTAGGATAGCTTTAACAGATTTCTATCATAAAAAAAGCAACCAGTGACACGGGTTGCTTTTTATTTTATCTGACATTATTTTACTGTTGGGTCTTTCCACCTTCTTTTATGGAACGAACCAGTATTTTATTTTTTCTCAGCAGAAAATCAGGCATAAGATCGATGGGAAGATAGAAAGGACTTTCTCCTTTTCTCTGGAGTTCTTCTACAATTCCCGGATTCCAGGCAAGAATTTTCTCTACGTCCACATTTAATTCAGCAGCCACAATGTTCAGATTGAATCCGGCATTGATCTCTGTTTCTGAAAGTGCTGCTGCAGTCTCTTTTCGATCTCCCTCAAAGAAAATCTTATTGATTCTCGAAGAATTATAGTTATTCAATACACTTTGAAGTTCTCCCGTAGCATAGCATGCATTCAGGTATTTTTTCACGTGATTAATGGTTTCTCCGGGAAGGTATTTATAAAACTCATGGTACTGCGAGGAACCTGCAGCTTCCATTGCTTTGGCAATATTTCCTTCACCACAGTTATAAGCAGCTACTACTGTCACCCAGTTGTTATACTTTTTATAAAGATTACTCAAAGAGATAGCGGCTGTTTTGGTACTTTTATAAAGATCGGTACGTCCTTGTTCTGTAAGCCCATACTGGTTGGCATGTGCAGTCATAAACTGCCAGACTCCTACAGCTCCGGCTCCAGAGGTAATATTTCTATCAAAATGGGACTCAATCAGAGCCAGGTTTCTCAAATGCTTGGGAAGTCCTTTCTGAAGAAGTAACTGTTCAATAAATTCTACCAGATCTTTATTGGCATTAATGATACCTTTGTACTTTTTCACACTGCTTTCCGAAGTATCGGAAGCGGTAAGAAACTGTCCGTTTACAAAAACAACAGTTCCCAATAAGAGTAAACCTGTAAAGATATTTCTGACAATCGTTTTCATTTTAATTTTATTTATAAGCAAAAAAGGCAAAACGCGGTTTGCAGATCTGCCTTCTTACTTTATACTTAATCTACTTTCCAGCTTAATTTTTCTTCTTCGTTATTCCAATCTACATGAATGGTTTGTCCGGATTTTACTTCTTCTCTAACAATCATTTTGGAAATCGGTCTGGCAAGCTGTGCACGGATGACTCCTGAGATCTGTCTTGCTCCATATTTGCTGCTGAATCCTCCTAATGCAAGATTTCTTACGGCATCATCAGTAATTTTTAAAGCAATTCCTAATCTCGTTAATGAGGTATGAAGTGATTTCAACTGAATATTAAAGATTCTTTCTGCAATGGATTCTGTGATTGGTGCGAAAGGAATAATCTCTGTAATTCTTGCCAAAAACTCAGGTCTGAATCGTCCGGAGTTCGACATAATCTGCATTAGTGAAGATGATTCCGGAATTTTTCCTTCTTCAAACTGTTTTACAATTTCTTCACTTCCGATATTGGAGGTAAACAGAATCAGGGCATTACTGAAATCTCCTTCTTTACCTAATTTATCATGAACCTTTCCTTCGTCCATAATCTGAAGGAATACGTCAAAAACAGAATGGTGGGCTTTTTCAATTTCATCAAATAATACAACGGTATAAGGCTGTTGTCTGATTTTGTTCACCAGCATACCTCCTTCCTCATATCCTACATATCCCGGAGGCGCTCCATATAATAACGCTGCGGAATGTTCTTCTTTAAATTCTGACATATCAAAGCGTACCATTGCCTTTTCATCATTGAAAAGCAGTTCCGCCATAGACTTTGCCAGCTCTGTTTTACCGGTTCCGGTAGGTCCCAGAAGGAAGAAAGACCCGATTGGCTGTCCTGGTTTATTCAATCCGCTTCGGTTTTCAACGATAGCATCAGAAAGGATTTTTAATGCATGATCCTGTCCTACAACTCTGTTCAGTAGAAGGGATTCCATATTCAGGAGTTTTTCTTTTTCCTGAGCCTGGATCTTCCCGATTGGGATATTGGTTTTAGCGGCCATTACCGCTGCCAGTTCCAGCCTGTCTACTTTTTCTCTTTTTTTGGCGGCATGCTGTAGAAGCTCAGCATACGTATCTTCAATGATTTTCTGAATCTGATCTACCGGCATAGAATTATCAATCGCAGGCTGCTCACTCAAAGAACCCCATAGGATTGGGCTTATTTTGTCTCTTAGTAAGTTGTAAGTCCAGATCAGTTCATCTGCTTTATCTTTGCTGTCTGCATATTCTTCTGTTAAAATAGCATCATAGCTTTCTTTCCAGCTGTTAAGTTCTTTTTCTGAGAGTTCATCAAGCATCTTGATGGCTGCCATTGTTCTGTCTAATAAATCAATAGCGGCATCCGGCAATTTTTTGCCTTTTGCATATCTTTTTGCCAGACGTACACATTCGGGAATAGCTGTTTTTTCGACTTCAATACCGTGATGTTTTTTATAGCCATCAAGAAGTACGTCAATCATTTTTACGCAAGTCTTTTCATCCGGTTCAAGAACGGTTAACACTTCAAAACGACGGTTGAAAGCCTGCTCCGGCTCTATAATTTTTCTGTATTCTTCCTGAGTAGTTGCTCCAATTACGGTAATTTCTCCTCTGGCAAGCTCTGGTTTCAGAAGATTGGCAACGTTTCCGATGCTTCCTTTCGGATCTAAAAGGGTATGAATTTCATCAATGAAAAGAATGGCTTTTTCAATTTTCTTGCATTCATTGATAACTTTTTTCAGTCGGTCTTCAATTTCACCTTTATAAGAAGTTCCTGCTAACAGGGCACCAGTGTCCAGTTCTAAAAGGGTACCGTTCTTAAGCATTTCAGGAACATTTCCTTTGATAATTTCAGTAGCAAAACCTTCTACCAATGCAGTTTTCCCTACTCCAGGCTCTCCAATGATGATGACATTCGGTTTACTTCTTCGGCAAAGTATTTCCACCAGCATTCTCAATTCTTTATCTCTGCCGATGATATTTTCGATTTCTCCTTTTCTGGCCTGTGCTGTTCTGTCTACACAGTAGCTTTTAATGGAAGGAAATGAAGAGTCTGAATAGTCTGATGTACCATTTGAAAATAATGATGAAAAATCTCCGTCTTCTGAAACGGTAAATGGGGTATCTTTTCTGTACAGATTGAAAATTTCATGTTCTCTCAGCGGAAGTGATTTCAGCTGCTGAAGTGAAAATACAACCTGTGGTTTTACAATTGCGGTAAGAATACAGATGGGAGTGATCTCATCCAATCCTAATTTTAAACGGATATCATCTGCTTCTTCTATAAGGGTGTCTATAGCATCATCCTGACCTACTTCATCCGGCAGGTGATTGGTTTTAGGATATTCTTCAATACGGACATCTGCCCATTCGTAGAAATAGCCGGGATCTTTATCTATACTTTTCAGGAATTCATTAAGTCCGATATCTTTATGCATTAAAGCCTGCAGGATATGTGGTCCTCCATAAGTTCCATTATAATTTTCCTTCGCTATCGACTGAGCAATGTGAAATAGTTGCTTTACGGTTTCGTTGGTTACTAGTACTCCCATTTATAATTTTCTTATATTAATATATTTGCGTTCTGTTTTAGTGTTCTTCAGATTTGATGGTATTGATCTGTATTCTCATCCCTTTTATCAGGAAGTCAAAAGTTGTTCTTTTTATGCTGCTAAAATTAAAAATTTTATTCTAAATGAGATAAAGATAGTTAATTCTTCAATTAGAGAAGTAATAACCGTATTTTTTTGTTTCCAGAGACAGTTCCGATAATAGGATTTTGTGACCAATTACTGTTGTAAACCTTCTTTTTGTTTTAAATATTCAAAAGATATAATAAAACCAGACTGAACCACTGAAGCCCTATGTAGATATAGAACAGCATGGCTGATGGCTCTGCTAATTCATATAATTTTTCAATCAAGGTCTTTTTGATAATTTCGGAGAAGTCTGCATTGTCATCACCGAGGTTCAATTCATCAAACTTGATTTTATTTAAGGCATAGCCTAAGATCTTTTTTAAAATTCTGCTTTCAGAGCTGGTTCTGAATTCATTCAACAGTTTAACTTTTGCAATAGCAAAGTCTGCACTGGTTCGGATTACCGTAGGCTGTTTGGCTTTAAAGGTACTAATGATCTTATCTATAAACGGAATTACAATGGTTTTGGAATGGTCCTGAAGCAATTTACTAATGACTACAGACATTGCATATTTTGTGGCAAAAACGACTGTAAAAAACGGGGCGATAATCATCAACAGGTAGAAAATACTTGCTGAAACAGGTTGAGCAATAATAGTGGTTATCAAAAATCCTCCAGCACCACTATGCCCTAATGATGGCCCCAGCTTTTCTGATAAGATATAGATTCCCAGGACTAGTACAATAATGGTCGAAATGGTTCCAATTGCGTAAATTTTCAACACGTTGAGTAGGAATACTGCAGATAGTTTGGACAAATATTTCAGATGATCTGTGATTTTGTTCATTGATGTTTTAAGGTTATTTAGTTTATTTTCTTATCTATATTCAATTCAATTATGGGTTATAAAATGGTACTGTCTTCTTTTGAAGCTCTTTTCCTGTTTTACCATCCAGAATAATTTCTTCTATAGTATCACCACTGGTCTGATGAGAAATCCGCCATACTTTTTTGCCTTCAAACTCCTGTTTTAGTACTCTTGTCTGATAACCTGAGTCATGATAACCTTTTGAAAGATTAATTTTATTTTTTTCGCAGTATACAATAATATCTTCAGGTTTGAATTCATAGCCTTCATCTGTATTTTCTTCTTTTACAATTTTACCTGATTTATCAAAATAATACCAAATACCAGCTACCGATCCTTCATTAAACAAGCAACCTTTTTTCTCAATATTACCATTTTCATAGAAAAATTTAGTAACCTTATAAAACAAATTATCATTATAAATCATTTCTCTATAACCTGGTGATTGAAAATCCTGAATATAAGTATTGTTATTTTCTCGTACTTTTAAGTATCCCCTTACTGATTTATTTTGAAAATTTTCAATATCAAATTTTTCATACTTATTATCAACAATTGGTATCATATATTTATCTTTTTTTTGAGATTGGCATTGTATAAATATACTCAACCACATTAACATTAACATTAACATTATTATTTTATTCATAACTACCTATTTTATAGATGAATTGACTTTTTTCCATTGCCAATAATATAATGAGCATCGTTTATTATCATTTCCTCCATGATGTGAATAGTCAAGTAAATTATCTGTCTTTTTATATTCATAAGTAAATAAGGCATGAGAAGATGCTTCTTTATTTGCAAATGTATGGGCTAAATTCATAGAATGAAGAAACTCATGGGCCGCTGTCTGATTGTTTTTGCTTTTAAATACCACCACATAATCCGCTCCATAATTTGAATACCCAGAAACATATCCTCCTCCTGCACTGTACCCATGTTCAGCAAAATAAAATGCTTTGAAATGCTTTGTGTATTTCTTAGGATAGGCCTTTTCCAATTGAGCTTTCAAATAATCCTGTAATTCTTTTCCACCGCTGTTTTTATCAGAATCTACCTCACCATTGGTCACAAAATCCACAAAATTCTTATCTGACGTTAAATCTAATTCAACAATATCTGACTGATCAGATAACTGAATATATGCTTGCCCAAGGTATTGATTAACCCTATCTTTCCCATCATTAGCATTAGGTTTATTCTTTCCTGATCCGGTAGATAATTCTGGAGTTTTTATTTCCACAAATACAACATCTTTTTTCTTTTGTTTAGTATTATCATTTGCCCAGACATTTATTTTTCCTGCAATTGATTCAACGGTTGCCCCTGCTTCAGTTTTAAAAGCCTTTAACTCTATAGTCTGATTACTTGTAAACTCTTTTATACACTTGACTGTCACTTCATAATCGTTCAAAGCTATTTTCTTTTTACCTTTTATTTCAATTTTATTAGGAGTAAAAGTAAAATAATCAGATTTGGTAAACTCCAAATAATCAGCCTCATGTTGTATTTCTGCAAAAAAAGTAATCTTAACTTCTTTATCTTTTGTAATGGATAACCACGGTATAAAATATTCTTCCGGAATATCTTTGCCTGTATTTTTATCTTTTTTCGTTTTCCATAAAATAGAGAAAGGACTATATTCTTTTTTTAGGTTATTAAACATTGTTTCATCAACCTTAAAATATCCCTTATATTTATTACCATCTTTTA
Organism: Chryseobacterium culicis; assembly: GCF_002979755.1. Taxonomy (NCBI): domain Bacteria; kingdom Pseudomonadati; phylum Bacteroidota; class Flavobacteriia; order Flavobacteriales; family Weeksellaceae; genus Chryseobacterium; species Chryseobacterium culicis. The sequence goes on from NZ_PCPP01000006.1 coordinate 22,093, forward strand.
CTTTCGTAGTAAATTTAACATCCTCATACTGATAAGCTATAATATCACTAAACTTTTGATCATTAAAAAGGCTGGTATCACCTATTCTCATCCAATCAAACCCAAATTCTCCTTTCCAGTTTTTATTCGGTCTAAATTGTACAATCAATTGTATAAACTGTTGTAGTGGTGGAGATTGCGGTGTATTATGGCTCACTCCTTTAGCATTACCCTTTTCAGAAATCCATTTCATGGCACGTGAAATAATACTCTCCTGAGAATACATGTTATGATCTTCCTGAGAGATTTTTGTGTAGGTACCCTTTACAATTCTTGTTCTGCTCATAATTAATAGGCTTTAGATCTCTCTCCGCTGTTGTTCTGTACTTCCTGCTGGGCGTGTTTATTGATGGAAGCATTGGAGGTAATGTTAATTTCCTTTTCCGAAATCTCATTTCTTTCCTTCTTAGTTTCACTGTGTACGTCTCCTTCAATAATCTCAGTAAGCTTACCCGTAATGAATGTACTTACATTTCCTATGACCGAAGTAAGTTTCATAGCTCCCACAGTCTCGGTATTATTTAATCCAATACTGTCCGATTTATTCATTCCCACCGTTGTTGTCATATTCTCCCCCACATTGATATTCATATTCTTACAGTTCAGAGTCATAGTTTCCGGTGCCGTGATATTAATATTACTTCCTGTTGTATCCAGATGAATCTCATTACCACTCTTATCTGTAATAATGATGCTTTCGTCTTCTGTGAAAACAATTCGGTGACCGCTTCTCGTTTGGATAGATTTTATACGGTTGTCTGCGCCGCCGCCAAGGCCTATTCCTCCATGAAACATTCCTCCCATTACAAAAGGTCTGTCGGGATGACTATGTACGAAATTAACCATCACCTGATCTCCTACTTCAGGAATAGCTACATATCCTCTGTTTTGAGTGATCTGATCTGTTCCTCCTGCATCAGGGCTCATTACCCTAACAAAGTGAGTAGTATCATTCATCTGCCAGTCGAATCTTACCTGAACTCTTCCCTGGCCTTCCGGATCGATGTTAGAAATTACCGTTGCAATTTGTGGCTGTGCAGCGGGTACAGTAAATTCAGGTTTGGGCAGAAATCCTGTGTCTGCAGCAATAGATTCAAAAGTTCCTGTATAATGACCGATGGTATCAATTTCATGAACAGCTTCCGTTACCATCACCTTGGTGAAATAGGAAGTTTCATTACTATCGGGTTTTCTCATATGAATATCCGCAACACAGCCCGGATGTAAGAAAGGGACCGTTGTAGAACCGGAAACTGAAAATACATTGACCGCTTCACTTCCTGAAGTGCTTCTTTGGGAATGTTCCACATCCAGATGGGTGGTTGCTTTAATGGGAGCAACCTGAAGCGCCGGAGTTTTATATATTTTATCGTTGTGGCTGTACGCTGTACGGGCAAGATCACCTAAATGATTTACCGGAGTTTCTCCGGAAGTCAGTTTTTCGTTTTTACTACTGTTATAGCCATAATATTGGGGTTTTGTATGTACCGCTTTCAGTTCTACTCTGATGTTATCTGCATTGCTTCCGTAGAGCAGTTTTATAGGTTTATTCTGTGGCGGAAGTTTCCCGAAGTGCAATACTTCTCCATCATAATAGAATTGTTCCCCATAAGCTTCTGCCATTCTCGCCAGGTAATTGTAATGGGTTTCGTTATATTGGCTGCTGTAAATGATCTGAGAATAATCATTGGTATCAACTCTTATATCGAATCGTTCTTTATCTATTCCCTGTTTTATTACTTCTTTGGCTATGATTCCCATATTAACGGGTTGTCCGCCGCCAAAGCTTTGAATGTGTGGAGCACCATCCAGTAAAATGGTTGGACTGTATCCGGAGAGGACAATATTCCCAAGACTCATTTTCTCCTGGCTGAAACCTACTTTGGTAATGATTCCAATGAAATTCCTTTCCGGGCTCTTCTCAATATCTTTGTAAGAAATAACAGCTGTAAGGCGTTTTCCAAGAAATTTATTGGCTTCTTCAAGAGTATGGCTCTGCCTGTCCCCCAATGCATCGTGAGCAAGGGTAAGACTGAATTCGTGATGATGATTTGCTTTTTGTTTAAGAGTGAAATGTTTATAGTACTTAATAATTTTACCTTCTATAACCAGTGACAACTTAACCAGGCGATTGATGCCTGCATGATGATTCTCGGATATTCCGTCTGCATTCTGTGACGGACGGAAGGAAGATCCTTTTGGTTTCGATTCGGTTTTCATATGCTTTGTGTTTGTGTTTGTTTTAAAGATAATACTATTTTATATAACAGGCACTATATAAGCCTTTTATAAAACAAAAATCCTTTGTATCGTTTTTCATTCAGGCAAAAAAAGACCGTCTTAAATAGGGACAGTCTTCTTTCTTATGAATGTTGATAATGTGTGTAAATTTTAGCTGGATGGCCATAGCCCAGCGTATTGAGAAGTACCGTAGTCAATAGTTTCAGCACTTATGACAAAGGTGATCAACATACTGTTGCTGTCGATGGCATCAAAGTCTACCTGATGCTGGATTACATATCCGTTCTGCCAGTTCAGCGTAATCAGTGTTCCTTCTTCGTGAGATTTGTTGAAAGTGATCTCACCTACTGTCGGCTTGTATTTACCATTTAACAAGCTTTCAAGGATGTCTGATTTTTCAGTAGCTTCTACTGTAACCTTGATCAGTGCGTTAGAAGGATCCGATGCTACACGTCCTGAAACGTCCGTAGATCTGGAAACGCTGTAATTCATTTTTAACAGCTTTTGCCCTTGCCCGTTGTTAAATTTTAAGATTCCTCTTGAATTTCTTTCGGCCATGATTAGTAAATTTAATCGTTAGTAATATTTTGTGATGTGGTGATTGTGTTAGCAAATATAGAGGCTCTTTTCTGCTAAAAAAAACTTTTCCCTATAAATCTGCAAAATTGTAGTAGTTCTACGATTTGTTGTCGTAATTCTACGACAATTGATTTACGAACACTACTATAACAACCATTAATACAGTATTTTAAATTATATCTCTATTTTTAGATAAAAAATATTTTTCCACATGAAAGAGAAATAAATAGAGTTTTGGGCTCAAAATTTAAGGTTTAAAATTAATTAATATATACTGCCTCACTTTACAGCACAAAAAAAAGCAGAAGTATATACTCCTGCTTTTGATATCATAAAATGAATTTCTTAATGTTTTGTGTATTCCGGTTGTTCTGTCGGAATTCTTGATGGGGTAAAGTATTCATTAAGCCAGTAGAAAGTCTGCCCGTTCTGTTGAATTTTTACAGCAGGGTTATTTCTGTTGGCAAGCATTCTGTCTGCTAAGTTTTTATAGTGCTGGAAATAATTTTTCACCGTCTCACTAGGAACGATTTTGGATTTTTTCCAACCTTTCAGTTTATATTTAGCCATCAGCTCTTCTTCAGAAAGATCAAATCCTGTACTCATTCCGATAGCATAAGACATTGGCAGCTCATAAAGCGCTCCCTTATCTAAGAATTTTATCGTAGGATTATATTTCTTCAACAGCTTCACATATTCTTTCACGGCTCTTGCCTGATTAAAGTCTGCACGGTCAGCCTGAGTATTTCTGTAAACTTCCGAGTAGAAAGCTTTTAAGTTATCATATTCCGATTCTGAAATAAGGATTCCCTTTTCTATTCCCGGTGTAAACTCTTTCAGCTCTTTTGGAATATACCCTTTCACAAGGAATGGGCTTCCATAGTTGATCAACTGAGCGGCAATTCCGGCAGAAACAGGATTAGTAAGTCCTGGATACAGATATTTATACTTTAAATCTACATCTGTTCTTCCTGCTCCTACTGATGAATGGAAATATTCATTCAATGATTTATCAACCGTCTGATTATCTAAAGTAACCTGTGCAATAAGGCTGTCAACAGATTTTTTCAGGAATCCCGGAGTGGTAATATCACCTTTTTTAGGGAAAATGACAAAGCCCTGAGACATACTCTGTTTAGGATAAGCTAAAGAGAAGAAACCTGCATCACCTTCCACAAGGCTGAAATTATTTTTGGTAAGAACATCATATTGATTGATGATCTTTTGTTTTTTAAGTTCAGCAATATTTTTAGCCGTATTGGTCACTACATTTTCAGCCATCAATACAAAATCATTGTAGGTATCGGATGATCTTGCGCTGGTCTGGAACATAATCAACCTTGCCTGAGCTTGTGTCAGCGAGCTGATTACACTGTACATATTTCCGCTTTGGTTGGCAGAAGTTCCTACAGTGACTACAATATTGGTTTCATCAGAAACATTTGAAAGAAGGTTTCCTGCAGCAGTAAGAGCCTCTCCTACCGGTTGGTAACCATTATTGCTTGCGCAGTTCATTTCATTTGTTTTCTGATCAATAAATGACGTGATTTTGCTGTAATCTGTACTTAAGTTGGATACTGAAATATTCTCTCCACAAGGATTGTTTTTGTATAGAACCACTCCATATTTAACATTACTAAAATAAGATGGTTTTTCAAATCTAAGCTGAAGATCCTGCAATAAAGATTTTACGATAGGGGCATAAGGTGCGTTGGCAGCACTTACGTCTAATGCAAAAACAATATTGATATTTTTATCTCTTTCAGTGATCTCTCTGTAACGGTCAAAATAGATGGGCTCACCCAATACATTGGACACAAAGTTCTTACTGTAATCTAAAATATTGGTGAAATATTTTGTCTTGGAATCAGGAGTTGGAGTTTCTTCTAAAGGAAGATTTACAGGAAAGATATTTTCCAGCGGTGTTCTTTTGTTTACGTCGGTAAGAAGAACGGCTGTTTTATTATCTGCATCTGAAGCAGATCCACCAGGATGTCCTTCATGAATTCCCAGTGCCGAATCGTTAATTCCGGTTGTATTTTTAAGCTTGATAGCAGAACGTTCTCCCCAGCTGGAAATTACATTTGAACTTACCCAACCATAAAGTCCTTTGTTGATACTGTCCATATCAACAGACGGTTTTTTACCTACCAGGAAACGTTTGTTGTTTTCGGCCATTTTGTATACGTATACAATTTGTCCGTTAGGAATTTTTACATTGGCTGTTTCAATAAGACTCGGTGAATTAAACACCATAATAGAGTCATTTTTGTAGTATCTTTCAGCACTTCTGATGACTTCGCTGTTATTGGGTACTACTGCCACTCTTACAGGATAACCTGTTTTGTCACTTTTTAAAGCGTTATTCCAAAGAAGAAGGTCTGATTCCGGAATCCAGCCATATGTTTTGACTGATTTTGATGAAACCTTTTTCATTAAAGCATCCGGAACATACTCCGCTACTTTTACCATTCCGTCTCTATGTTTTAAAACCATTAAAGGTTCAAGGAATTTTACTTCTTTGTAAGACTTCTCATCATCTTTATCCAAATAAGCCGTATTTCTTGATCTGTCTGAAATAACAATCCATGGAACTGACTTTTTTGGATAACCGTTAACGACAGGGGAAGCATCCACCTGCCCATACTGTGAAGGCTCCGGGGTTTTCTTTGACGGCAGTTTTACCTGGCAACTCGTCAATAATACTGTTAACCCTATATAATATGCTGCTAGAGGAAATTTATTTTTCATCCTATTTAATCTTTTTATGATTGGCACATCCGTAAGACCGGACGAAATTATTTGCTTTGATTGATATCTACTTTAGTTACACAGTTCTGCGTATCATCCAGGTTTACTTTTACTGTCTGGATCACCGTATTTTTGTCAAACTGAAGTCCTGCACAATACATGTAAAAGTTATTTACTTTGCTGTCATTTACTTTTACCACTGTATTTTCATTGTTACACAGATAGGTTTTCAACAGGTAATTGTAGTGCATGTTGAAACTGTTCCCGTTAGCAATCTGCTGCAAATGATATTTAAAGTCGTTGTCTACTTTTGCATAAGAGTCTTCTACTGAAACTTCATCTTCTGCAAGAGCATCATAAGCCGGAAGAATTTTAATGCGGTGATAGATAGGATCCTGGCTTTGTTCTGTGTAAAGGGTTACCAGATATTCTCCAGGTTTTTTATAGGAATAGATGGTGAATTTATCCTTAGCATCTGTATTTCCTGATTCTCCGAATTTCCATGCAAACTGTTTGGCGTCAGAAATGGCACGGAATGTTACATTCTCATTTTGCATCGCCTGAGTAACGGCTTCGATAGTGGTCTTAGACATTGCCGTATCTTTTGGTTTCTGAACGCTTCTTGCGCCTACCATTACAGGGAAAGATTTCGTGTACTTATTGTCAACGATCAAAATCACCTGATAATATCCTGGTTTATTATAGAAGTGAATACCGCTGTTTTTATCAGAAGTTGTCCCATCTCCGAAATTCCATCTTTTGGTTTTGGCAAACTGGGTTTTATCTTCGAATAAAAGCGTGTCTCCTACCGCCAGTGAAGACGGATAAACCACCCCAACAATATCATCGGCTGAGTGTATTACTTTTTTCTGCAGCCACAGAGCAACCAGTGCTGCGATCAGCAATGTTGCAATAACACCGATAATAATGTTTTTCTTGTTCTTTTGAAAATAATTCATAGTTAATAATTGTGATGTGTTTTATATAAAATTCCTAGTATTTATTTGCTTACTGCATTCTTGCTTTCAGATCCTGCTCGCGCTGATAGAGCTTATTCTGCTTATCTTTAAATCCGATTCTGCATTCATCTACCTGCTTCTGGAAAATTTTAATGTCTTCAGAGGTTGTTGAAATGACTTTTTTGTCATCAAAGTACATTTTATAGAATTTGGCGATCTGCGGATAGGCATCTTTACGGATATCCACAACGTCCGTGTTATTAAAATAGCTGTTAAGGTCATTCACCCCCAGCTGAATATTGTTTTCGATAAAAGGCTGCGGCCCGTCATTGGTCAGCTTGGTAATCATGGTATATGTACTGTCCATGATAGGAAGAACAACTTTCTGGTGCTGTTCAAATTCGGCTTTCTGTTCAAGATTCTGAATTCCTCTTACATCTTCATCAGAAAAGGGAGATTCAAATCCTTTTAAAAAGATGACTCCCAAAAATAACATGGCAGTCACCAGCATCAGTATTAAATAAAAAAACTGATAATGCCTTTCTTTCTTAGATAATGTGATTTGTCCTTGCATATCTTTTCTTTTTATCTTCTTCTTTTACTTCCGGTGAAATTTCTCGTGGGATCTTTTCTAAGCTCATTATTCGTCACTTTGATTTTTCCCATACATTCATCAAGATCCCTTAAAACGGTTTTCTTCTGATATTCCACTTCAATGATCTTAGCTTTTAAAGTCATCATCGGTACAATCTGCTTCATCAGTACAGCATAATGTTTAAAGCTCTGCACACTGTCTTTACCCATAATATTTTTGGCATCTCTCACGTTATCCATAATACTGGTTCTGAGAAACACCTCATTCTCCACCTTATTAATGCTAAGCTGGTTCATTTTATCGTAAATATCATCAATGTGATCCTTAAGCACGTCACTTCGAAGCATCAGTTCTTTGTAGGCTTCAGCTTCGCGGCTAATCCCTTCCCGCTGTATATCATAACTCTTAAAGAAGAGAAATAAGCAAGCAAAAGATACAACCGACAAAACGACAAATGACAGAATAAACTTCCAAATGCCCGTTCTGACGTCAGATTTGTTTAATTTTTTTTCCCTGTTAGAAGACATAATTTGCGATTTGTTTGGCCTGTGAAAATATAAAAAAAAAATTTTATGCACAATACGTAATTTCCCCCAGGTGCGTTTCGTGAAAACCCTGATTAAATTAATATTAATTTTCACTTTGATAAGTTTTTCATAAATTAGACCTCTAAATTTTAAATATCATTCGCCAAATCGATATTAAGAATGAGTAAAATATTATCTAATACCGTACGTTTTTCCATTGCAGACAGTGATTTTTATTTTAAAAAAATAATGATCAAAACACTCATGGAAAATCCTTTCTATATGCTTCTGAATGATTGTAACAATGGACATGAGCTGGTAAACAGAATCTACAGAAGACAGGAAGATGTTTTCATTATAGAACTCTTCATGCCGGTATTAAGTGGAATTGAAGCCATTAAGTACATCAGGAAAAACAATACAGAAACCCCTATTATTACCTATTCCGGCACTTATCAGGAAGATATGGCCGAAATCCTTTCCAAAATTCCCAACATCTATTATTGTCAGAAAAAAAGTACGATTATAAAGGATATTATTAAAGGAAGCATAGCCTCTGAAGATTTTGACTATCAGGCTTATTCCAAAGAATGGGAGCAGCAGCCACTTGCCGTTCAGGAATATATGGACAGACAGAAGAAAGGACAGGAAGAGCTTTCACCAGCGGAGATACAGCTTATGAGGTTCTGTTATGAGGGGTTCAGCAATAAAGAAATTGCTGAAAAACTTAATCTGAGCACCAGAACAATTGATACTTACATTAACAGACTTACAGAAAAGCTGGGACTAAAAACCAAGCTTCACCTTATCCGTTTTTGTGTAGAAAACGGATATTATAATTCCAGTTTATAAAAAATTCTGATTCCCGTTAAAAAATTTCAATTTCGGGTAATGGATGGGACCGACAAGGTGATCTCAAAATGTAATGACAAAGACTTAAAAACCCTGCAGAACCTGTTATAATCAGCTTTTATTAAGTTTTGTTCGTTAAATTTTTGTACCTTTATCCGGTAACATTATTTTATTGTTAAATTATCACAAGCCTGCCTTAATATAGTGTATACATAAAAAGTCCAACTCTTTGAATAAAAATATTTTGCCACTAATTTGCTAGTATTCAATTTTTTTAACTAAATTTGCACACCTAAAATTTAAAATTAAAATAAGGAAATGACAAAGGCAGAATTGGTAAACACCATCTCAAATAAGTTGGGAACAGAAAAGAATGAAACACAGAAAGTTGTAGAAGCTTTTATGCAGGAGATCAGAACTTCTATGTATAATGGGGATAACGTTTATCTAAGAGGTTTTGGATCTTTTATCATTAAAACAAGAGCTGCTAAAACAGGAAGAAATATTTCTAAAAACACTGCAATTGAGATTCCTGCTCATAACATTCCTGCTTTCAAACCTTCAAAATCTTTTGTTGAGAAAGTAAAAACTAAAGTTGCAGTAAAATAAGAACATTAACTGAATATTAACTAGTTACTAAAAAATTAAAATTATGCCAAGCGGAAAGAAAAGAAAAAGACACAAGGTTGCTACTCACAAAAGAAAGAAAAGAAGAAGAGCAAACAGACATAAGAAAAAATAATCTCTTTTTCTCGAGATTTACAATATAATAATATAGTTGGTGGATTTAAATTTTTAAAGTTCACTAACTATATTTTTGTTTGCAACTATAAGATTCCGCGGAAAACGGAGGGTTTCAAATATTATTTTAATAAACATATAATGGTTTTCATTCAAAATCCTTATATTTAATAGATGAATTAATCAGTAAAAACATCCACTTCCTATAATCTTAACAATTTTATCTTATTAAAAAATGAAGAAAGAACTAATAGTTTCGCATGAAGATGATCTTACAAAGATTGCGCTGCTGGAAGACGGAAGACTATGTGAACTTCATGAGCAAGAAGACAAAAGCGATTTTATAGTTGGAGATCTGTTTATAGGAAAAGTAAAAAAACTAGCCCCCAATCTGAATGCAGCATTCGTCAATATCGGATATGACAAAGATGCATTTCTGCATTATCAGGATCTGGGACCTCAGTATCTTACGTACAGAAAGTTTTTAAAAGATACTATTTCTAAAAAACAAAGCACTTCGAGCTTAAAGAATTTCGAGATACAACCCGAAATAGACAAAAACGGAACTATAGACAAAGTAATTGCCAAGGATGACTTGGTTCTGTTACAAATTACCAAAGAACCTATTTCTACCAAAGGTCCAAGAATTTCTACCCAGATTTCATTAACAGGACGTTTTCTGGTTTTAATTCCTTTCGACAACAAAGTTTCTATTTCCAAAAAGATCAGAAGTTCTGAGGAAAAAGAAAGACTAAGAACCCTTATCGACAGCATTAAGCCTGAAGGATTCGGAGTTATTATCAGAACGGTAGCGGAAGGAAAAAAAGTAGCCGACCTTCATAATGATATGAACCAGCTGGTTCAGAAATGGGAAAGTACTTTCAAAAACATCCAGAGAAATAAAGTTCCGTCTAAAGTTTTAAGCGAAGAAGACAAAGCTTCAGCTATTTTAAGAGACAATTTTAATCAGGATTTCGTGAATATCATCTGCGATGATGAGCAAATGGTAAACGAAATGAAAAATTACGTAGAAGTAATTGCTCCTGAAAAGAAAAATATTGTCCAGTTTTATGATTCTCATATTCCTCTTCTGGAATATTACAATGTTGAAAAACAGCTTAAACAGAGCTTCGGAAAACACGTAAACATTCCAAGTTCTAAAGGAGCCTATCTTGTTATTGAACACACAGAAGCACTTCACGTTGTAGACGTCAACTCCGGAAATAATATTACTACCGGAACTGCTGTCAACAAAGAACATGCGCTAAGAGTGAACAAAATGGCCGCTACTGAAATCGCAAGACAACTTCGCCTCCGCGATATGGGAGGAATCATTGTTATCGATTTCATAGATATGCCCAATTCTGATCACCGAAGAGATCTCTACGAGCATCTTAAAGAGGAAATGAAGCGCGATAAAGCTCGCCACAAAATCCTTCCTCCAAGTAAATTTGGACTGATCCAAATCACCAGACAAAGAAACCGTCCGGAAAAACAGATCGACACCAAAGAAGAAAACCCGAACAAAGACGGAGAAATTGTAGCTCCTATTGTTATCGTGGAAAGAATGGGTGAAACCTTAAGAAACATTTTGCAGAAAGAAAAAGGAAAAATCTACCTGCATGTACACCCATTTGTGGAAGCCTACCTTACAAAAGGCATCAAAAGTATCCAGATGAAATGGTTTATCAAATACAAAAAATGGGTAACCATTGTTCCAAGGGATTCTTTTAAATATTTAGAATATAAAATCTACAATTCCAAAAAAGAAGAATTGATAGAATTTTCTAATTAAGACAAAATTTAAAACCTTCAGTTGTACTGGAGGTTTTTTTGTTTTATATTTATAAGTATAGAATATTATTGACAATTTAAGTTTTGGCTAAAGCCAATGGATGTTTTTGTATGTATAGGCTGGGCTAAAGCCCACCCCTATTGAATTTTAACAACATCTTTTATCTTTTATCTTTTATCTTTTATCTTTTATCTATGAAAAATCACCATTACAAAATCACCATTCAATGGACAGGAAACCAGGGAACAGGAACCAGCGGTTATAGAGACTATGAAAGAAGCCATACCATTTCAGTGGAAAATAAAGCTGTTATCGAAGGTTCATCAGATCCTGCTTTCCGTGGCGACAAAACGAAGCATAATCCTGAAGAGATGTTTTTATCCTCCCTCTCTTCCTGTCATATGCTTTGGTATCTTCATTTCTGTTCTGAAGCAGGTATTATTGTTACAGAGTATACTGATGAAGCAACAGGTATCATGGCAGAAACAGCCAGTGGAAGCGGTCATTTTACAGAGGTAACTTTGCATCCTACGGTAACTGTTGCAGAAGAATCTATGGTAGAAAAAGCAGAGCAGCTTCATCATAAAGCGAACGAATATTGTTTCATTGCCAATTCAGTTAATTTTCCGGTAAAGCATATCCCCGTAATGTTAGTTAAATCCAAAAACCATTAAGATTCTCATTCAAAAACAATGATGAACACTATGTTTTAACAGAAATAACTCTAAAAAACTCCACAAAAAGAGAATTATTTAATAAAAAATCAATAAAAATAACGTTTTACTATTAATAAAAACACAATAAATTGAAAATTTTTAACAATTTTATTCAAAATGTAAAGTTTTTTTCCTATTTTTATATAAATAAAACAAACCATGATGAAACCAAGATTGACCATTTTTGATGAACCTATGCTCTATACAGAAGGCTTATCAAGACTGCTTACACAAAGCAAAATTTTCAGCACAATAGATATTTGTAATTCTTTAGAAAACCTCTCCAAACATTTAAAAGAAGAACCTCCGGAAATGCTTGTTATGAGCTCCAATATGCTTATGCTTACGGAAATCTGCAAGTTGGTGGAGAGTATTATTTCACAACATAAAAATACCAAGATTACGATCATTGGCAGCTCTTATGATGTGATTGATATCCGAAAACTCTTCAACAAAGGTATTAAAGCTTATCTGGATAAAAACTGCACCTATGATGAGTTTCTTAAATCCATCAATGTTTTACTTCTTAATGAGATCTATATCTGTGACCATGCCAAGGAAAGAATGATCAATTTTATCAGCAGTGAACAGGGAAAACCCAATCCTCACATCAAAGAACCTCTCACCCGTCGCGAAATGGAAATTCTCAAACTCATATGTGACGGATGCAGCAGTAAAGATATCTCTGAAAAATTATTTATTAGTATCAATACGGTAGAAACACACCGAAAAAGAATTCTTTTGAAACTCAATGCGAAAAACTCAGTCGGAATCGTAAAATATGCGATAGAAAATCACATCATCGACTGAAAGACTTCTATGAATCACACAAAAATTCCAGGCTTTGCAAAGTCTGGAATTTTTTATGTCTGAACCCAATTTCCATAATCCTTCAGACAAATATTTATTATTACATGATTCAAAATCAACTAAGATAAAAAAGCGAGGCAGAGATCAGATAGTGAAAAATGAAAAAGCTTATTTTACTTTAACCTTACTATTATATCTAAACAGCTCAGATGCTTATCTCATGCCCCAACTTTTAAACTAAAACCTTGGACTTTGAACTTTATCAACTTTAAATATTGAATATTGAACTTTTTATCTTATTCATAATCCGGCATTTCTCCATTGCTGAAAAGTGTTGCCCTTGTAAGATCTGTCATCGTACTATTGAGGTCAATGACCATTACACTTTTCTGCGAAATATTATCATTGGAGGTATTCATGAAGATAATCTGGGCATTGTTTGGTGAGAATCTTGGATCAAGATCATTGGTTCCCATCACTTTTTCGCTTTCTGCAGAAATATCACTCACGGCATCTGTAACAAGATTATAGACAAAGATATGTGAATCCAGCTGGCGGTAATTTCCACTTCCATCCAGGTATCCTGAGACATCACGGGTAAACAGAAGAAGCTGTCCATCTACAGAAAAGTTCAAACCTCCACTGGCACCTACAGTACCAGACAATACCGTTTTAAGAACGCTTCCGTTAATGTCTATCACATAAATTTTAGTATTATATCCGTTATAATCATTGGTTTTCAATGCTATTTTACTACCGTCGTAGCTCCAGTCACATTCGGAGATCATACTTCCGTCCGGAGTGGTGTATACTAAGCTCAAGCCGCTTCCATCCTTATTAATTCTATAGAGTTTATTAAAGTTGGAATAAATAAGTTCCTTACCATTTGTACTCCATGCAAAATCCATTTCATAATTATTAAAGCCTGCAACAGCAACTGTAGTTACTTTAAAAGGATTGGAACCATCCGGATTTGCGGTATAAATATGGGTACTTCCACCTTCTGTACGAAGGAATGCAATGAGACCTGCATTATTGTTTTTGCGGGGTCGCCAGCTGTTGTAGGAAGAATTGGTAAACTGGAAGTTATTTCCCTGGTCATCACTGGAAATGATCACAAAGTTTCCATTTTGTTTTTGAGTATAATGATACCTGTTAGCGGGAACTGTATTGGTGGTAAATTTACTGATAGAGCTTAAAACTGGCTGGTGAATGCCGTCCGAAACAGACACCTGCCAGAAGTAACTTACACCAAACTTCAGATTTGAAAGCGTATAGTGGTTTGCTGTCAAATCATTAACCTGAATCACATTAGTGTCAAGATTATTTTTAATTGTCAGACTGTATCTTAATACATCTGCTGTATCGGGATCTGTTGCGCTCCAGGTTAATTCGACGCTCAAAGGTTGATTTACTGCGTTATCTATCGGACTTAGCAACTGTGGTGTAGCGGGAGGAGAATTCAATGAAGTATCATCATCCATCTCAAAAACTACCGTTACTACCTGATTTTGATTTTGTATATTGACTGACTGAAAGCTTGTAATATATCCTGAAAGTTCTGCTTTTAGAGAATAATTCCCTACCGGCATGGCAGCGATTTCAAATGAACCATCTGTACCGCTGAACACCGTTTGTGTCGTAGGATTGGTAAATATCTTCACATTAGAAAGCGGCACATTGCTACCTCTTTTTACGACTTTTCCTTTTAACATTCCTGTTTGAGCCTGTTCTACAAGGTCTTCATTACATGAAAACAGACAAAAAGCAAAGATGAATATGCTGAGTATTTTAATTATAGTTTTCATAGTTCGTGTTTTTATTTGTTTCCGAAGTAAAAGTTGATTCCTATTCCAAAGCGCAAAGCCTGATCTTTCCTTTTTCCATTTACAAGGCCTTCCCAGTCGTCTTTGAAGCCAAGATCATATTGGGCAGAGGCTCTCAGTGAGAAATTCTTGCTGATCATATATTCCAGACCACCACCGAATTGTGCTTTATATTGGGGTTTATATTTTGAATACATCGCTCCTGCTCCTCCATATAAGAAGGGACTGAATCTGTATTTCGGGAAAAGTATGTATTCCAGATTCACTTCAGGACCGAAGTAGTTTCTTTTCACAATATTTGAGTTTTCAAGGGTAAAATAACTTGCATTCAGTTCCATATTCAGATAAGGAGTAAGGAAGTATTTGAATCCTATTTTTCCTCCCACATTCATTTTAGGACCTACATAGTCATCTTTCACTTTCTGTCCTTCAACATTCGCAAATACGGATACTTTTTGTCTGTAATCCTGCGGATATCTGCCTCCAACAACTCTGCCGTTATTTTGCTCCTGTTCTCTGTTGTATTCATTGATTAAACTTTGATAGCCGCCATTGTCATCTATTGCTTTCCCCCATATTTTGTCTCTGATTCCTTCTACAATGAGGGCTTTTACAGCTTTTTCGATAGCTTCTGTTACAGCGAGCTGAACGGGTTCATTTTGAGTAAGCCCTACTTCAGCCTCCAGTAGTCTTTCCGTATCAATATATCTGAAAAAACTTCCGTTAACACTGGTTGAGAGAATGGTTTTAGAAGTATAAACCGTTTTAAGAATTTCTCCGTTAAGCGTAGAGACAGCGCGAAGGTAGATGGTAATTCTGTCCTGGCGGTACTGTGTGGAAGCCCCGATACCGAAATATCTTGCTCCAAGTCCTCCGGTCAGAATATTGCTGTCATAAGAAATAACGCCGCCTTCGAGAAGAATCCCAGCGTATAAAAGAGGAGGAAGTGATTGATTGTTTTTGTCTGCATCCTTGATATATTCCTGTCTGGTGGAACGGATGATCTGTCTTTCATTGAGAAGATTCGCGATATTTTCCCTTTCAATAGGAATAAACCAGCGGCTGTCTTCTAAGGCTTTTATGAGAATGGTAGTGGTTCCCTGAGGAACTGCCGTACTCCAGTTATTTCCATTTTCAGATGGTTTATACTGGCCGGTCTGGTCTCTGAATTTGTAGACTCCTATTACAATCTTCTCTTTGGGAAGGGGAAGATTTTTTAATTCTGCGGTGGAAGAAGTAACCTCTCCCATTGTTGGTTTTTCGGGATCCGAAGGTAAACCAAATATTGAACTACAGGCCTGCAGAATGCATAGCAGGAAGGTGCAGAAAAAGATTCTGGTATAAGTGTAGGTTGTCATGGTAAGTTTATTTTTAGTTATTTCCTATTTCGGAATTACGATCTCGGACTGATCGCCATTACTGGTATCCAAAATATTGATTAAAAGTCCCTGATTAGTATTGGTAATTTGTAGATAAAGGGATCCGAAGAGGTAATTTCCGGGTTTTATGTTTCCATCACCAAACTGTTCATCAAACAGTTTTCTTGAAAGCTCACTGAGGATCTGTCTGTTAAGACTCTGGGTAAAACTATCAAGGGAATTCACACGATCCAGCAAGTCGCTGTAATCATTTTTTTCATCAAATGGGTTTTGTGCATTAGCAGAGCTTAAAAGCCACTGGTAATTGAATGTATCTCCTCCAAAAGCTGGATTTACCGGCTTATAGACGAGCTGCTGAGATTTTCCGTAGAAAATACCCGCAATAAAGGTCAAAATAATGATAAAGGTTTTCATGGCGGACATTTTTAATAGATGAATTCATTTTTTATAAGATTTTTCTTGGCATTAAATTCTTTGATATATTTTAAGCTGTAGCTCAACTGTTCTTTTAAATAATCTTCTGACGGATTGGTTATAAAACTGTAAATAATTTTATCTTCCATCTGAATAGTAATCTGACCACTTGTTCCACGAAGAGGGAGCTCTGTAATGGTAATAACGCTGCTGCTCTTATCAGGAAGCTGACTGTACTGCATGTAAAACATGTCATAAAAGTCTTTTCCCACCTTGGTTTTCGTCTCATCAATAGTAAGTCCTCTGAGCTCGTAAGCAGCATCTTCTTCTATCTTAGCTGTTTTTTTTTTAAAAAGGTCGCTGTTCAGTTCCAGACTGTCTTTGGCAATCAGCTTCTGGGTTTCTTCATCCCTGATATAAAGGAAGGCTTTAAGAGCATCTTTTGATTCGAGATTCACATTGATTTCCGATAATACCTTTACTTCATTGGGATTGACGGAAAATTTACCACTCTGCTGGTTGTTGGAGAGATTTCCACCATTTCCTTTTTTAATAGAAACCAAAAGGTAATTCAGTTCTTTATACACTGCAGTGTTATTAACTACAACTGCTTTTAACCTGACCTGGTTTTCAAGGAGACTGCTCTCTATCCTGGCGTTTACTTTCTTATCTTCCTGTCCATATGTCCATACAGACAGGAAGCTAAAAAAAGTACCCAAGCTAAGGGAATATAAAAGTTTCATCATCTGTGTTTTAATAATTTCTCATGAAGACTGTTTTATTATCTCCCTTTACATTAATCTGAATTCCATCCGAAATACTGTTGCTTCCTGTAACATCAATAATATTATTGTTTCCCTGTGCAGTAATAGCAGCTTTTGTTTCTTTATCTGTAAATGAATTGATAAAATATAGGGTATTGAAATCTCCCAGCTGTTTTACTAAAATATTCGTTCGGGCGTTAAGGGAAAGTTCGGCATTGTTATAATCTCCTATCTGAATGATATCGGATCCATAAGAACTCTGATCAGTCTGCTGTCTGGCTATAAGATTAAAGATTGTATTGCTGTTTACCTTATCCCAGTCTATTTCCTGTGCATGTAGTGGCAACATTGTGAAAAGAGCCAAAACACTCCATCTCAAGTTAAACATAGCCTATTTTATTAAAATTACATGAATAACAAATCGGAGAAAATCGAAGGTGAAAAAGGAGAAACACTGCAGTTTCTCCTTTACAATTTCTAAGATTTACAGTATTTTGTTATAGGGCTTAATTCGACTGATTCACAATCATAGAGTTTCCATTACCCATCTGAGTTCCAACATGGATATGGCCATCACCGCTTTGTGCTACCCAGGTAAAGTTACCGTTACCCATCTGAAGGTCAATAGCAGTGTTAGAATCTCCTATCTGGAATTGATAAAGTTGGTTGGCATTACCTACCTGTAATCCTACAGAGGTGTTATCATCTCCTACCTGAACTGAAGCGGCAATATTACCTGTTCCGGCTTGAGCATGAGTAGCGCTGTTATCATTACCATCCTGATACTGAACAAGAACATTATTAGCACCTATCTGAAGGGCGCTGGCATCATTTCTTCTTCCCAGCTGAATTTGATAAGCATCATTCCCAATACCTACCTGGATAGCAGAAGCGTCATTTCTTCTTCCATCCTGATATTGAAGGACAGAGTTACCTAATCCAACCTGTACCGAAGAAGCTTCATTTCTTCTTCCGATCTGAGTTTGTTCTGTAGAGTTAAGTACTCCAAGCTGCCATGTTGAAGCAGAGTTTCTGTTTCCTAACTGCATCACTTCATTTGAGTTTCCAATACCCACCTGATCCACATCTATAGAGTTTCTGTTTCCGATACTTTGTGCATTATTGACATTTAAAATTCCTACCTGGTCAATATCTGCCATATTACGATTCCCTGTTTGTGTTAGAGAATTGATGTTCAAAAGACCTGTCTGGTCTACTGTAGCAACATTTAAGTTTCCTGTTTGAGTAGTCACATCAATATTGAATTGTGCGAATCCGAAACTCATTGCGAATAGTGTAAGTACACCTGTAAGTAAATTTTTCATCTTAGTAAAAATTAATTGGTTAATAGTAAGGCAAAGGTAGCTTCCCCGACAAAATGAAAAACCACCATCAAAGTGTAAATTTTGAAAATCACGGTTTCCAGTTCGACAGGTCATTATTTACCGTTACGGGAAAACCCCATCACAACTTGTTGATTTTCAATCAAATCTATCAGTAGTGAATATTGATTTTTCTTCAATGATGATTTTTTCTGAATAAATCCGGGATTTTATATTTTTAAAACATCACAGTACAGGGTTTTAAGCTTTTGGTAGAAACTATTGCTCAAATTTATTTACACAACCGAAAATCAATTTTGAATTAAAAATTAACGCTTAAAAGTTGAAATATGTTCTGTTTTATCATTAACGATATATCATTGGGTTTAAGAAGCAAAAATTTCCGCTTACAATGCAGTCTTTCCCATAGGTTAATTAATGTTAAGGCACTTATTTCTTCAAGATATATTGCTAAATTTGAGCTATGGAAAATTTTGGAAAAGATTTATTGAGAAAAATAAAAAGCGTGGAACTTCCCGGTGAGCACGCACATGGAGTATTCTCGCCTCCCTACCGTCCCGTTTTCACTTATGATGAAGTATTGTCAAAAAATCCCAAATTTGCAGCTGTCAATATTGTTTTATATCTGAAAGACAACGAGTGGTATTTTCCCTTGATTCAAAGAACCATTAATGAACACGACAGACACAGCGGGCAGATATCCCTGCCTGGGGGGAAGCGTGAGGAGATGGACAGTGATTTTGCTGAAACGGCGGTTCGGGAAACCTCTGAAGAAATCGGAATAGATAAACATTATGTAAGGATCATCAGAGAAATGTCTCCTATTTATATTCCGCCAAGCAATTTCTATGTATATCCCTACATTTCTTATACAAAAAAGAACCCGGCCTTTGTTCTTCAGCAGACGGAAGCTGTGGAAACCATAGAATTTCCCATCACTTCCTTTTTAAACCTGTCGGATACCCCGGAAATTATGGCTCTGCCCAGTGCAGGCGGACATGACGTTCCGGTGATTAATTTCAACGGATACATCATCTGGGGTGCTACAGCAATGATATTAAGTGAATTCAGTCAGTTGCTGAAAAAAATGTAACTTTGCACTACCGTGTTTAATTGAGAGATGGCGAAAAAAAATATTTTCACCGATGCATTCGGAACCCCTTATTTTTTGAAAAGGTTTATTATTTTTATTTTAGGAGTTGTATCATACAGAAGATTCAACGGCTTTAATAAGTTAAAAATAACCGGTACAGAACACCTTGTGGATCTTCCGGACTCTAACGTACTTTTTGTATCCAACCATCAGACCTATTTTGCAGATGTGGCGGCCATGTATCATGCCTTCTGTGCTGTAAATAACGGATATTTAAATACGATAAAAAACCCGATCTATCTACTGAATCCAAAGATTGATTTTTACTATGTAGCGGCTGAAGAAACCATGAACAAAGGTATTCTTCCCAAGATATTCAAAATTGCAGGCGCTGTAACGGTAAAAAGAACATGGAGAGCTGAAGGGAAGAATGTCAACAGAATGGTAGATATGAGTGAGGTAGATAATATTATGAAAGCATTGGACAATGGCTGGGTAGCGACTTTCCCTCAAGGAACTACATCGGCTTTTGCACAGGGACGAAGAGGAACTGCCAAACTGGTAAAAAACCAACGCCCCATTGTGATTCCAATCAAAATAAATGGCTTCAGAAGAGCTTTTGATAAAAAAGGACTCCGCGTAAAGGTAACCGGTGTAAAACCTACGATGGAATTTAAAGCGCCTTTGGATATTGATTATGATAATGAAAAAGCACCGGAAATTTTATTGAAGATTATGACTGCCATTGAGCAGACAGAAGACTTCAATGTATTACACAGTTATGATGAAGAACTTAAAGCTAAAAAATTAGAACAAAAGGACTCAAATAATTAAAGTAAATTAAAAATTATGAACAAAATACTTGGAATCTTATTCGCAATCATAGTATTAGTTTCATGCAACAGCCAAAAGATATATTCGGATTTTGATATCAGCTATTCGAAAAGCGGAGGCTATGCTCCAGTTTATGAAAACCTGCTTATAAAAGGGAATACTGTACACTACTCTTTTGAAGGACAGGGAAAGAAATACAAACAGGATTTTAAAATTTCTGATGAAGATTTAAAGAAACTGGATCAGGTTCTTTCTCAGAATAATTTCAGAAGGATACAGGAAGACCGCAAAAAATTGTACGACAATATTTCCACGTCCATCAATATCAAGAAAGGTCCTAATGAAGGCAGTAAAACGGATGCCAGTATGATTATTCCGAATTACCAGACCAACTGGAACAATATTATTGAGGCTTTCCAGCAGATCATTACTACTAATGTTAAAAAACAGTAAATACAATTGAAAACCCACTTCATTGCCATTGGCGGAAGCGCCATGCATAATCTTGCGATTGCATTAAAAGACAAAGGATATCAGGTGACAGGTTCTGATGACGCTATTTTTGAACCTTCGAAATCCCGATTGGAAAAGAAAGGAATTCTGCCTCAGGAAATGGGCTGGTTCCCGGAAAAAATCACTCAGGATATTGATGCAGTTATTCTTGGAATGCATGCCCATCAGGATAATCCAGAGTTGGCAAGAGCAAAAGAACTGGGACTGAAAATATATTCTTATCCTGAATTTCTGTACGAACAGTCTAAAAACAAAACAAGAGTAGTCATTGCAGGATCACATGGTAAAACTACCATTACTTCAATGATTCTTCACGTGTTGAATTTCCATCAGAAAGATGTGGATTTCATGGTAGGAGCTCAGCTTGAAGGATTCGACTGTATGGTAAAACTGACTCAGGATAATGATTTCATGGTATTGGAAGGTGATGAATACCTTTCTTCTCCTATCGATCTTCGTTCAAAATTTTTACTGTATCAGCCGAACATCGCTTTAATGAGCGGCATCGCATGGGATCATATCAATGTATTCAAAACCTTTGATGATTATATCGATCAGTTCAGAAAGTTTGTGGCAAGTATTACTGCCGGAGGAGTTTTGGTATACAACGAAGAAGATCCGGAAGTAGTAAAAGTAGTGGAAAATGCAGAGAACTATTTCAGAAAAATCCCTTATAAAACTCCTGAATACGAAATCAATAATGGTAAAGTATATTTAAAAACCGAAATGGGAGATGTTCCGCTTTCTGTTTTTGGAGCCCACAACCTATTGAACCTTGAAGGAGCAAGACATATCTGCCGACAGCTTGGCATTATGGATGAAGATTTCTATGAGGCGATTATGAGTTTCAAAGGAGCATCGAAACGTCTTGAAAAAGTAGAAAGAGAAGATAAAGGAATATTATACAAAGACTTTGCGCATGCACCAAGCAAGGTAAAGGCTGCTGTAAAAGCATTTGCAGAGCAATTTAAAAATGATAAGAAATATGGATTTCTGGAACTTCATACCTATTCCAGCTTAAATCCGGCTTTCCTTGAACAATATGACCACGCCATGGATGGTCTGGAAGAAGCCATTGTTTTCTATTCTGAAGATGCTTTGAAGATCAAGAGAATAGAACCTATTTCTCCTGAGTTTATCAAGGAAAAATTCAAAAATGAAAAATTAAGAGTTTTCACAAATGCTGAAGATCTTCACGCCTACTGGAATACATTAGATAAAACAAACGGTGTTTATTTAATGATGAGTTCCGGAAATTTCGGCGGTCTTGATTTAACAAAATAAATAAAAAGCTTCAGATTCTATTTCTGAAGCTTTTTTTATGAAGTATGCTTTCTAATTGTCGCTTAATTTTTTATTATTGGTCAGCTCAATACTCTTTATGGAGCCCAACGGTGCTATTTTTATCGTTTTATTTCCTTTTGCCAGATAAATATAATACATGCTGTTCGATCCTATCAGATGCACCTGCTCAAAGCTATCATCCCCATAGTTTAATTTATAGTCATATTTAAGCTTGTTCTCCCTTATCTTTCTGGTGAGCCCAAGTCCTTCACCCCAACCTATTCCCACAAAGAAAGACAGTAGCATCATGGCGAGAAATTTCACAAACATATTGGTAAAATGATTCTCAATAGCCTCTTTGCTCATATTTTCATGTCCTTTGAGAGATGCCATCTGGAATGCCCAACGTTTATTTTTATTGGCCTGTTTGGATAAAAAAGAGGGAAAAGCAAATGAAAATACGACGATAACAATCAGGGCAATCAGGATAACCGGATGAGCCGTTAAAGTAGCAATCGGGCTTATCAGAATATCCATTATTGTTGAATATTTTAGAATATTAATATTGATCTGATAGTAGAAGACACTTTCTTTTAAAATTCCCATTATAACGAGAAAAAGATACCCGAATGGAAGTGATCTCTTAATTCCTTCTGAATATTTCATGGATGTTTTTTATTGGTTTTAGTTTTATATTGGGGCAGATCAATGATATTGATGTACGAAAATATAAAATTATCATCAAATTAAAACATACAGATTTATCTTTCACATTCTTTGATCAGTTTTTTCAGAATTTCTTCTGTAGAAAGTTCGCTATATGGGTGGATAGACTGCCCTACCCAAATTCCTACAAACTCCGGATTTTGCAAAGATTTTGCTGCTTTACGTAAGGCATTGGTCAGTTTGTTCTGGTAAGGATAAGGTAAAATATATTCTGAATTTTCAACTGTTTCTATAAATTGATTTTTCACGCCTCTGGCATATCTTCCGGAAAAACTCTTCGTCAGAACAACTTCTTCTTCTCTTACCTTTTTCAATCTTTCTTTTTCAAAAGGCTGCAAAGCACTTTCCTGAGAAGCCAGTAAAAGGTTGCCCACCTGAAAACCCTGTGCTCCTAAATCTTTAACAGCCTGCAATGTCTTCGCTCCATAAATCCCTCCAGCATAAATCAAAGGAACTTTTACCTGTTCATAGATCTGTGACAGCAAAGATAATCCTCCGATCTGCGGAATATTTTCTGCTTCAAAACTTCCTCTGTGCCCTCCAGCCTCTATTCCCTGAACGCAGATGATATCAATACCGGAATTTTCAAGTAATAAGGCTTCTCTCACAGAAGTACAGGTTCCGATAAGGGTAACTCCGTTTTCTTTTAATTTCTGAATACTCGGATCATCCAGATTTCCAAAAGTAAAACTTAAAATTTTACAGTCTTCCTGAATGATGGCATCCACCTGATCATGGTAGCCGTTTACACTGATTTCTTCAAGATCCGGGAGATGTACTTCAATCGCATTTTCCTTTGCCAGCTGCTCAATAAAAAGCTTGGTTTTACCATACTTTTCTTTTAAGGCATCAGTTATTTCCGGAATGTGATGAACAAATATATTGGCAGCAAAAGGTTTATCTGTCAATTTTTTCGCCTCTCTGATCAATTCAACAGACTGATCTGCAGAAAGGTCAGCCAGTGCCAGTGATCCGATACAGCCTGCTTTTGCAGCTGCAACAGCCATCTGAACGGTGCTCACTCCAAACATCGGAGCCTGAATAACAGGATATTGTATCCCTAGTTTTTTACTGATTGTATCCGGCCAAAACATAAGAATTATTTTTATTAAAATGTACGAAGAATCAGGCAATACCTCTTATTCAATGATATGATATTGCTCAGAATAAGACTTAAAGTTAAAGGTTTAAGGTTTAGAGTTGTTGATAAACATCTATTGTATATGGAACAAAGCAGGATTTATTTTGCTTTCCTGAGTTCTTTATAGTGTAATTTTGATTCAGGATCAAGCTTTTCTGTGGCATAAGAAAATGTAACAGCAGGCATTGTTTTCACGTAGGTACTGAGAAAATCATGTAATTTCTTTTTGTCTTTTTTTCCTGCTTCTCGGATCCAGCTTCCCACTGCTTTATTCACCAGCTCATTCGGGTCATGAACAAGGATTTCTGCAATAGCAAAAGTATCTTCTACATCATTTTTTCTGATAAATGCATGCGTGCTTACAATGGCAGTTCTTCTTTCCCATGGACTATCGGAATAAGCAAGCTTGTGCAGAATATCCCTGGATTTATCAATGAGATATTCTCCAATAACATGGCAGGCTGCTCTGTCTACAAAATCCCAGTTATTCAAACGGTTATGGCGGTTGAGATACAGATTAAAAAGCTCTTTCTTATGATTTTCAGATACTTTTTTACTTCTTGCCTGGAAATCCATGATGCTTACTGCCCCCATTCTTACTTCATAAAAATCACTATCAAGGAGCTTATTGATTTCATCCAGAGGCATCATCGAAAATTCTTTAGCCGTAGTAAAGACATCCCCGAATTTCACTCCGAAACTCTTGGTAACTCCATCATTTCCTTTGAAAAACTTCTCAGCTTTATTGAGTTCTTTTTCATTCTTGAATAACAAGAGTGTTTCTATGAATTCTTTTGCAGTCATGGGTTATTATTGATTTAAAAAGCCCACAGTTCTCACAAATTATATGGATTAAAACCTGTGTAATTTGTGAGATCCGTGGGTATATTCTTACTCTTTATTTCTATTAAATATCCGCTACAGAATTTAGCATTTTTTGCTCCCATTCCGGATCTTTAGGATCAAAGAACAATCTTTTTCCGGTATCTAAAGAACGTACAACATTCATTTCATCCTCTGTCAGCACAAAATCAAATACATTAAAGTTTTCTTCGATTCTTGAAGGGGTCACAGATTTCGGAATTACAGCAAAACCTTCCTGTAAGTGCCATCTCAGAATGACCTGAGCTACAGTTTTGCCATATTTTTCAGCAATCGCTTTCAGATCAGGATTGCTTAAAAGGTTGGCATTACCATTTCCTAGCGGGCTCCAGGGCTGAGTTACAATATTATTTTCTCTGTCATACACCTGTAATTCTTTCTGCTGGAATACAGGATGCAGTTCAATCTGATTGATCACTGGTAAAACGGTTGAATTAGCCTTTAATTCCTCAAGTTTCTCGACGGTAAAATTACACACCCCAATGGCTTTAATTTTCCCTTCATGATATAACTCTTCCAACGCTTTCCATGTTCCCAGAAAATCTCCATACGGCCAGTGGATTAGATACATATCAAGATAATCCATCTGTAATCTGTCTAATGTTCTCTGAAAAGCACTTTTTGCCTTTTCATATCCATGATCCTGAACCCATACTTTTGATGTGATAAACAATTCATCTCTGTTTACACCGCTATTTTTAACGGCAGCACCTACCGCTGTTTCATTCTGATAAATAGCAGCAGTATCTATCATTCTATATCCTGTTTCAATAGCTTTGATTACTGCATTTTCACATTCTTTCAGATCTTCCATCTGCCATACTCCAAAGCCTAAAGCCGGAATATCCACTCCATTATTTAAGGTTACCACAGGTTGTCCTGTATAGGTTTTCTTTTGCATAAGTCTTTATTTTAATGATTAATATAAAGTGATAAACAAATTTGCAATAAAAAATCGGAAATTCTGCCTACCAATTTTACTGTTCCTGTTAAAAAATTTTGAGTTGCTGGTTGTTGGTTGCTGGTTGTTGGTTGCTGGTTACTTGTTGCTGGTTGTTGGTTGCTGGTTGCTGGTTGCAAAATTATGTTCCTGCTGGTATACCATCGCTATTTTCTTTATTTTTGTTTAAATTAAACATCATGTCACAACACATCAGACTGGCGAATGCAGAGGATTATCCTCGAATTATGGAAATATGGGAATCGGCAGTAAAAGCAACTCATGATTTTCTTGCTGAAGAGGATTTCAATTATTTCAAAGAGGTTATTCCAAGAGATTATCTTCCTAACCTGGAAGTCTATTTACTTACTGAAGACAACGAAGCTGAAGGATTTGCCTCCGTAGCAGAGGGCAATCTGGAAATGCTTTTCATTCACAATGACACTCGTGGAAAAGGCTATGGAAAAACACTTTATCAGTTCATGAAAGAGAAAACGGGATTGACCAAAGTAGATGTGAATGAGCAAAATCCTCAGGCGATCGGGTTTTATGAAAAAATGGGCTTTAAAAAGATCGGAAGATCGGAAAAAGATGGTTCAGGAAAAGAGTATCCAATTATCCATATGAGCCTGTAAATGGAAAATTTCACCTTCAACAAGCTAAATTCGGATTCAGAAATCCCTTATCATTTACTGCTTCTGGCTGATGAAACACAAGAAGCTATCAATCAATATATTTTTAGTTCTGAGATCTATCTTTTACATGACGGTATTGAAAACATTGCTGTAATGGCGTTGTACAAGAAGACCCATACTGAACTGGAAATTAAAAACATTGCCGTCATTGAAAGCTACAGGAATAAAGGTATTGGAACGATCCTGATAGATAAGGCAAAAGAAATTGCGAAAGAAAATCATTATAAAACACTGACTGTTGGAACTTCGGATACCGGCTTCCAACAGATCAGATTTTATGAGAAAAACGGTTTCATTAAAAGTGGAATTCTGAAGGATTTCTTTATTGAAAATTATCCAGCACCCATCTATGAAAACGGTTTACAGATGATAGATATGGTTTTATTAAGCCATCACCTTGCGAAATAATCCTTTAATATGTTCTATTTCAGTTTGATAATTGGTTTTCTTGCGACAACCGAAGTAAAGCGTATTTTCAAATTTCTTCTTTCCTTCCCAAATCAACTGGATATCACCGTTTTCAATATCATTTCTGCATAGAAAATCAGGAACAACAGCTAATCCTGTTCCACCTTTGAGGCAGCGGATGATTGAGTTCATGTTAGGAACAATATAATTAGGACGGAAATTGGGTTTATGACCAAAATTCAATATCCAGTACTGGAAAAGATGTTCCATGTCTCCCGTGGTTCCGTACCATTTTTCATTTTTCAGCCATTCCTCTATCTGTTTGGCATTTTTTGTTTTTAAAACCTTATTGAAAGCTGCTTTATCCACATCTTTCCCTCCTACCAGAATAATTTGTTCTGAAGAGAACGCTTCATGTTCAATATTAGGTGAAGACCCTTTTTTCGGGGTAATAATAAGATCAAGAATTCCTTTATCCAGTTGATCCAGCATTTCAGGATATTCTCCAAAACTGATAATCAGATTAAAGGGTAAGGAAGAAACATATTGTTCCAGGGTGGTCTGAAAAGTCTCAAAACACATACCCACGCTGATTGTCGGAGTATGTTTCTCAGTAGACTTCTGAAAATTCTTTTCTACATCTTCCAGCTTGGTGATTGGTTCAGCTACTGCATTAAACAATACTTTTCCTCGTTCTGTCGGAATCATTTTTCTACCGGTTCTGTCGAACAGCTTATAACCTACATAAGCTTCCAATGAGCTTAAATGAAGGCTTACACCCGGCTGTGATATGAATAAAGCATCCGCAGCACCTGTCAATGTCCCGGTTTTATAGATCGCCTTAAAAGTACGATACCATTCTAAATTAACCATGACTTAATTATTAATATTATAATGCAAAATTACAAAATAATTATAATATTAATACATTTTCATTCTTCAGAAAGGAAGCATAATAATCCGGAATCCCGCTTTCCTTTATCTGGCGGACAGTTTCATCAATCGGATAGGATAATTGGACAATTTCTGGGGTAATTTTTTCTTCGTCTAAAGTCAATACTAAATAAGAAGCCAATCTGTTTTCTTCTTTAGAACGGCCTACGGAACCACAATTGACAGCCCAGGTATCATTTTCAAACTGTTTTTTAAAAGATAAATGAGTATGTCCCATTACCATCAGATCAGCATCTGCCCTTTCCAGCATTGCGTTAAAAACCTCATCATTTTCTGATTCGTATAAGTAAGTATCATTGCTTTCAAGACTGGAATGAACCAATTGAATATTCCAGTGCTTATTCCCTGTTTTATAGTTTAATTTTAAATGAAAAGGAAGTTCAGCAAGAAATTTTTTATTCGGTTCTGAAATGTGTTTTTTAGAGTGATCTATCGCAACAAATCTGGCATTGGTTTCTTCTTCTGAATGCTTGGATAAAGGAACTACAGGAATATCAAAAGCAATCCTTTCATCATGATTTCCCATCAGACAGGGAATGTTCAGGCTTCTGATTTTTTCTATCACTTCATTTCCCCAGGGTGCAAAATCCACCAGGTCCCCCAAACAGAATTTCTGCCGGATTCCCCTCTTCTCAATATCATTCAGTACAACTTCCAGTGCAGGAAGGTTTCCATGCACATCACTAAAAACGGCTATCTGTATCATTGTCCTTCAATTTGTTAGACAAATTTACACGACAGACAGGAATTTCAGTTCAAATATGATATGACATTTTACCATCAGTGCCGTCAATAGTCAATTTTTGCTGCGCAAAGTCAATGATGAATCGGTATACTCATAAAAATTCAAAAGCGAAGCGAATTGACTATTCACCATTCACCATTAGTGCCGTCAATGGTCAATTTTTGCAGCGCAAAGTCAATGATGAATCGGTATACTTATAAAAATTCACAAGCGAAGCGAATTGACTATTCACCATTCACCATTAGTGCCGTCAATGGTCAATTTTTACTTCGTAAAGTCAATAGTGAATCGGTATAC